>NZ_VXCQ01000012.1:0-130938 GCF_052850415.1 Acinetobacter sp. 1207_04
AATATATTTTATGATTGTTCTATTGAATCACCAAAAGGACGTAGAAGCCTTTGTTATGATCGTGACGGATTACTTTTACGTAAAAATCATTTACCCCTTAACTTTGTATTGGATATGGTCAATATAATGAGTCTTGAGTTATTAAATGAAGAGCAATATCAGAAATTACAGACAGTATTTTCATTTGACTTGAAAACTTCGAGTTGGGTTTATACTCCAAATGAAATTAGGCAAAAGGGCGGTGCTTTATTTTGCGACTATCGTTATGGCAGAGTTTTTATTTATCATAATGGCGCTCAGTCTTATTATTCTTCGCGTGGATTTAGAGCATTGTTAAGAATTTAGCTTTAAATTATTTTGGCTAGATATTTTAAATACGTATATAAAAGCAGATTAAATAATCTGCTTAAAATTAGTCAAAAATCTTTTCAGCAGCTTGGAATGGTAAGCTCACTACATCAATTGCTACTGCAAAAGGTAATAGAACCAATTTTTCAAATGGATTCATTCCTGATTTGGATTGGTAGCTTTCTTCTTGATGAGTGTAAATGCTAACTTGGTAGGGTTTACTTAATGCTTTTAACGAAGCTAAGTTATTAGCTGCAGGATAAACAACACCAGCGAGTTTGATTTCAAAGCAGAAGCGTTGTGCTAACATGCGTTCATCGCTTGAATTTGAGCATTCCTTTGCGCCATTTTCAATAAAAAACTCTAAATCTTTTTTACTAATATCTTCTTTGAGTTTTACATAGGCAAGGGGCAAAGTCCCTGTAAAATTTCCATCATTTTTTTCTGAATAGAAACTCAGTTCTCGTGTGATCTGAATATTTTTTGGATCAAGCTTGCCAATTAAACTGACAAATTGAGGTCCACCTTGCGTGAGTACATAACTTTTCTGTTGTCCAGCGATGACTAGGCTGTGGGTGGGTACGTTAGGTAAAGGTTTTGCGGGCTGTCCAAATGCTACTACTTGGTCTTCTATTAAAGTCACTTTGTTGGTGCGCGTATAGGTTTTATTGCTGTCTTTTTTGATTAGTGTCGAGGTTGCACAGCCTGAAAGTAGAATGGCTGATATTCCGCATGCAAATGTTAGAGAAGACTTTGAAAGTGACATATATTTGTTATTCCTCAAGGATGATTTTAAGCATATCAATTATTGATATAACTATAAATTTATAAATATCATTAAACAATAATGAATAATTGGAGAAAATACGAGTTTTTTTAAGATTAAATATGTAGAGTTTATAATGATATTATTTCAAGACAAGTATAAAGCTTTGTAACATCACATCATAAAAAATGAGCAAAATATTTAAAACTAATATATTCCATCGCTGATTGATTAGACTATAAATTATATTCCCCCGACTGTGATTGATATGAGCGGGTTGAATAAATTTAGAAATAGCGTGGCTTTGAAAGCTTATGTGTTATCTGTAGTTTCGGGTTTGCAGTCATCTGACCTAATATCGAGTATTTTTATCATACTTGCACCTTTAGGCATAGATCGTAGTTCGGCAACCAATACGATTAATAAAAATAGTTCTTTTAAAATTAATATCGATGCCATTACGATGAGGCAATTGTTTGGTAAAATTGCTAACTAGGTGCTACAAACAGTGCTTTACCGAAAAATTAAAAAGCCAATCATCAGATCGGCTTTTTCTATGTTTAGAATTGGAATGAATAAAAATATCTTAACACTATGAGTGTAGTATTTATCCTAGCGTTTTATAGTCGTTTTGAGTTTCACTTTATAGTGATTTCATCTATGCTAGTTTATAGATTGTCACGAAAAAGTTCACATTTAATCATCTTACAGCTAAGCAAAAGCATGCTGAATATTGATTTAAAAATAAGAGAAAATATGGTTAAGCTAAAAAAAATAATTTTGAGTAGTACAATTTTTGTATGTAGTCATGTGTTAGCAAATCAAAATGAATTTTTATTAACTAATATCAATGAGATGACTTCATCAATTCAGAAATTTTGTAAAAATCCTGAACAGTTAACTCAATATCAAGATTTGAATAAATCTCAACAAAATTTATTAAAAGATAAGAATGCAGTTATTTATTATCCATTTGATATTATAGATATTAGCGATTATCCAAGTTTAGATTTGAGTGATCAATGTCAAAGGACACTGGTAAGTAATCAAATCGAAATTGCTAAGAATGAAAAAAAATTAAGGGAAGGTCATTCGAGTGAGGCCTTCATCTACTTAGACTTATTAATTTACACTTCATTAAGGAGTCTATATGACAATCAGGAGTTATCAGCACTCGATATTCAAAAAATGAATACTTATGAGCAAAAATTTCTGACAGAATTTGATCAAGACCCAAATGATAAGGCAAATGCTTCAATCGCTTTATCAACTTTAATGCGCTTTTTTAAATATAATTTAAATTATACGCCTAGAGAAAATCGTAAAATTTTCGATGCCAATATAAGATTTAAAAGAATTTATGATCATATTTATAAAAATGAGAATTATAAAAAATTTAATGAAGATGTAAGGTTTATTATTCCTGTCCGCTTAACACAACTTAGTTATTCTAATGAAGAGTATGAGCTAATAACAGCAATACAGAATGGTAATGTGGATTTGATTAAGAGTACTGCTGCAAAGTTCAGCCGATTTTATAATAACAAGCAATTGGCTAATCAATTTCATAATGATTATGATACTGATGCAGATTTTGATGAGGTAATTCGACCTTGGTGGGTCGGTGATTTACTTACTTTTGCATTTTTTAAAGTGAATGATCTTCAAAATGTGAAAATATGGATTGAAAGATCATCGCTTATTGAAGTAGATGAAACAACTTGTAATGCTACTACCTTGGTTGCAGATTCATCTTTAAACATCTTTCTAAAAAATGATAAGACGTGGTATCAGCCAAAATTTGAAAAGATGATGAAAGGATGTGAGCATATTCAAGCAGATACTCGGATATTATCAAAATTTGATTATCATAGACTAATTAGAAATTATGAAAAGCATTGTGATGATAAATATGGATATAAAACTTCCTTGCTTAAATTAAAGGATTCTAAATTTTTGAGTGATTCAGATTTTTATACAACAATGGCTCTTATGAGTGATCTATCCGATACTATAGAAATGGCAGAAGATTCATCTATTACCAATCGTTGTGTTGTTGCATTGAAAGAGAATAAAGTTGAATTTTTACAATTCTATGTTGATCACATGAAGTCAACTGCTTTTAATTACCAAGATGCAAAAAATGAATTAAAAACTTTAAAATGATAAAAACCCCGCAATAAGCGGGGTTCTTTTTATCTTAGTATTTAATTAAGCATTAAACACGTTCGATGATAGTCGCGATCCCTTGACCAAGACCGATACACATGGTCGCAAGACCGATTTGAGTATCTTGTTGCTCCATTACGTTAAGCAATGTCGTCGTAATACGCGCACCAGAACAACCCAATGGGTGACCCAATGCAATTGCACCACCATTCAAGTTGATCTTGTCTTGCTTATCGTAAATACCTAAGCCTTTCATTACAGACAGACCTTGAGCAGCAAATGCTTCATTTAACTCAATTGTTTGGATATCATCCATGCTCAAACCAGCACGTTTAAGTGCTTTTTGAGTTGCAGGAACAGGACCATAACCCATGATCGCAGCATCACAACCTGCAATCGCCATAGAGCGAATCACAGCACGAGGCTTAAGACCAAGCGCTTGAGCACGTTCAACAGACATCAACAACATTGCAGATGCACCATCAGACAATGCAGAAGAGGTCGCAGCAGTTACAGAACCGCCTTTAGGGTCAAACACAGGACGTAAAGCACGGAATGCTTCAATATTTGCATCTTGACGGATGACTTCATCGATGTCGCAAAGTTGTTTAAAGCCATTTGCATCATGACCTTCAACACCCACAATTTCATTTTTGAAACGACCTTCAAGTGTTGCAGCCCAAGCACGACGGTGAGATTCAACACCAAACGCATCTTGTTCTTCACGAGTAATGCCATTCATACGACCTAACATTTCAGCCGTTAAGCCCATCATGTTAGACGCTTTTGCATAGTGCTTAGATGCTTCAGGGTTCAAGTCGATGCCGTGCATCATCCCTACGTGACCCATGTGCTCTACACCACCGATGATGAAAACATCACCTTGGTTTGTTGCAATTTGAGCCGCAGCAGTGTGGATTGACTGCATAGAAGAACCACAAAGACGGTTCACGGTTTGACCGCCAACAGTCTTAGGAAGATCTGCCAATAACACGATGTTACGAGCAATATTCATCCCTTGTTCTAGAGTCTGGTTTACACAACCCCAGATGACATCTTCAACTTCGTTTACATCAAACTGGTTACGAGCAACTAAAGCACGAACTAACTCAGCAGATAAGCTGTCAGCACGTACATTGCGGAACATACCGTTTTTGGTTTTACCCATTGCAGAACGTACGCCATCAACGATGACAACGTCACGTGGATTCAAATTAGCCATTCACGTTGCTCCTTAACCGTAGAATTTTTTGTTGTTAGCAGCCATATCACGCAACATTTGTGGCGCTTCATAAGCTTTACCTAAGTGTGCATACTTGTCGCAAAGTGCAACATACTCAGCAACACCCGTTTGGTCGATATAACGCGCAGGACCACCACGGAATGGAGGGAAACCAACACCCATGATCATTGCCATGTCTGCTTCAGAAGCAGTTTCGACAATCTTGTCTTCCAAGCAACGAACTGTTTCGTTACAGAATGCAAGCATCATACGGTCAATGATTTCCTGAGCATCAAACTCATGCTTCTCCGTTGTTGCCATTGTTGCAACAAGCTCATAGGCAGTCGTATCAACAACCTTCGCTTTCTTGCCTTTACGGTCTAATTCGTACTTGTAGAAACCAACGTCATTTTTCTGACCAAGACGTTTGTTTTCATACATGATTTCAATCGCGCCTTTGTAATTTGGCTTCATACGATCTGGGAAACCTTCCGCCATGACTTCTGCGCCATGTACACCTGTGTCTATACCAACAACATCAATCAGGTATGCAGGACCCATTGGCCAGCCGAATTTTTCCATCACCTTATCAACTTGCTGGAAGTCAGCACCGTCTTTAAGTAATAGGTCAAATGCACCGAAGTAAGGGAACAATACGCGGTTCACAAGGAAACCTGGGCAATCATTTACAACGATTGGGGTTTTACCCATTTTCTGAGCTAACACAACAGTTGTAGCAATTGCTTCTTCAGACGTTTTCGCACCACGGATCACTTCTACTAAAGGCATCATGTGAACTGGGTTAAAGAAGTGCATACCCACAAAGTTTTCAGGACGCTGTAAGCTTTCAGCTAAACGTGTGATTGAAATTGTAGATGTATTTGATGCAATGATCGTGTTTTCACGAACATTTTTCTCTGTATCTGCAAGAACAGCTGCTTTGATTTTTGGATTTTCCGTCACAGCTTCAATCACAATGTCGACTTCTTTGAATTCGTCATAGCTTAAAGTTGGACGGATGCGAGCAAGGGTTTCACCCATTTTCGCAGGAGTCATTTTTTTGCGTTCAACTTGTTTAGTTAACAAGCCATTCGCTTCTTTCATACCCAAAGCAAGTTGTGGATTACCAATATCTTTCATGATGATTGGTGTACCTTTGCTTGCCGCTTGGTAAGCAATACCACCACCCATGATACCCGCACCTAAAACAGCTGCTTGGTTTACAGGGTGAGCACCTTTCTCATGTTTCTTAGATGCTTTTTTCACAACTTGGTCATTGATGAATAAACCAATCAATGCACCAGCTTGAGGCGTAATTGCTGCTTTAGCAAATGCTTCAGCTTCAACTTTTAATGCAGCATCACGACCTTGGCTTACACCTGCTTGAAGTGAATCAAGAAGAAGTTTCGGAGCAGGATACTGGGCAGGGTTTGCTTTCGCAAGAACCACACCTTTAGATGAGTTAAACGCCATCATTTGTTCAAGCATGTCGAGTTTAACAGGCTCTAATTTTTCTTGACGTTTTGCTTTCCAGTTTAAACGACCAGAGATAGCTTGCTTCACAAGATCAATAGCAGCATCTTGTAATTTGTCTGCAGCAACAACCGCATCTACAGCACCATCTTTAAGTGCGGCATCTGGGCGTTTGTTTGCAGAAGTGGCAATCCATTCAACGGCATTATCGATACCGATCACACGGCTTAGACGAACTGTACCGCCGAAACCTGGGATGATACCAAGTTTAACTTCAGGTAAACCAACCGTAGAAGCTTCAGACATGACACGGTAGTCACACACTAAGCACATTTCAAAACCGCCGCCCAATGCAATACCATTGATTGCCGCAACTTTAGGAATCTCTAAATCTTCAAAAGAATTGAAAATATCGTGAACAGGCATAGCCCATTCCACAATCGCAGCTTCGCCTTGTTTGAAGTTTTCACCAAATTCAGTGATGTCTGCGCCAACGATAAATGTAGATTTTCCAGAGGTAACAATTAAACCTTGGATTGAACTGTCAGCTTTAACAGCTGCAATAGCGGCTTTAAAATCTTCAAGTGTTGCACGGTTAAATTTGTTAACCGACTCACCTTGTAAGTCAAAGCGAAATTCTGCAATTCCGTCCGAAAGCATTTGGACGGTAATGGCATTGCCAGCGTGGATCATGCCCTGATCTCCTTTTTTGGAGGACTTCTAAGTTGATGTTCTGAAGCGTGTGTACTATTCCTGCACACATTTTTCTGCTTCACTAATCTTACGATAACTATATCTAAAAAGAACATAACAAGTTGTATCAAGCCGTGACGCAGGGGTCATTAATTTTTTTGTTTCAGCCTTGTATATCACCGGTGTTTGATCACGAGTTTTCTTACAGATTTGTGATGAAATTTAGATTTATGTCAGGCTATGGTCATATAAGAAAATTTTTTGGTATTTGATAAATACACATAAAACAATTTATGCCTTGAGTTTTTTGAATTATCTTTTTAGCTTACTCCATTACATTATGTATAAATGTCGGGAAAAGACACAATGTTTAAAAATTTAGCATCTGAAATGATGGGTACAAGCGATATTGGAACCATTATTGAACCACAAGACTTTAATAAGACGGATATTGATGATTATATTTTTCATGAAGATAACGAAAAAATCTTCTTTGTGATTAAAAGTAAAACAGACGAATACTGCTTTACCAATGTCGCGTTTATGCACCTTGATGGTAAAAGTGCGATGAGCAAAAAACGCATGTTGTACCGCTATTTATATAAACACAATCCGATTAAAAATGTGTTACTTGAAACAGCAGGTACGGTAGATTTGGATGCTGAAATCAAATTTCAGTTAGGAGAGCAAACATTTTCAATAGATATTCATAAGAATCAAATTGAAAAAATTCGTGATCTTTATAAAGCTTTATTTACGATTGGTGAAACTTGTAAAGAAATTAATCGTCAACGTAATATTTTGCTTCAAAGTACTGATAATGTACAAAAAATGTTTAATTTAAGAGAGTTAAGTGAGCAAGCCATTTTAAATTTACCTGAAATTATTAATCAAACTGCACAACAAGTTGAAGAATATTCAAATCAACGAATCAAACAAATTGAAAATTATGATTTTTCTGAAATTTTTGAACGCTATTTAAAAAATTAATATTATATTTTTTAGCAATAAAACGCTTGAAAAGGCGTTTTTTATTGCTGAAATAAAAACCATGTAAAAGTTAAGGGATTTGGGTAGAATATCTTGATATAGATATGAGTTTGAAACTGATGCAAATATTTCGAAGTAAAATAGATTGGTGGGTTTTGGGCTTTATCATTTCAATGTCAGGTTTGTTACTGCAACTTTTATTTACGATGTATGCCAAAGGCACAATGGTTGAATATCCTGAACATACAATCGTGTATATCCTCACAATAGTATTACTTTGGTCGCCAATTTTTACAACGCGTTATTCTCTAAATAAAGATGTCTTGATGGTTCGTAGCTTATTTTTTAAATGGCATATTCCACTAGCGAGTATTCAAAAAATCAGCGCTACCGATCATTTGAATGTATCACCTGCATTGTCACTTCAGCGGTTACGTATTGAATATTTAAAAGATGGGCAGAAGCAAGTGATTTTTATTTCACCGAAAAAGATCGATGCTTTTCGTCAGGCTTTATCATCTTGAATGAAGAAATGATTATGAACATAGCTTAAAGTGAGTAAGGTCATTTAGATTCTATATAACAATTTGACGACTTTCCCGAATACTTAATTGACTATAGATGGACAAGACTATTGGGAACTTTATCACTCAAGGAGTGAGTGTAAAATTACTAAGACAACAGAATTAAGCTGTGATTTGATGAATGGGGTCGTTTATAAAGCTGTAAATCAGCCATTGAAAAACTTAATACACCATCATTATAGTTTTGGAATATTAAAATATACTTTCTTGGACTTGAAAAAAGGATGATCAAACGACATTATCCTTATATATTCCAAAGTTTAAAAAGCAGACAGTGAACGAAAACGCACGTGAAAATATTGAAAAAATTTTAGCCAATATGACCTCGCTTCCCGGTGTCTATAAGATGCTTGGAAAGGATGGCGAGCTTCTCTATGTGGGGAAAGCTAAAAATCTAAAAAATCGTGTGTCGAGTTACTTTGTTAAAACCATTGAACATCCAAAAACACAGGCTTTAGTGGCTCGGATTTACGATATTGAAAGTTTGGTAGTACGTTCAGAAACTGAAGCCTTACTGCTTGAACAAAATCTGATTAAACTACATCGTCCGCCATATAACATTATGTTGCGTGATGATAAATCTTACGTCTATATCTTTGTTTCAGCAGATAAGCCTTTTCCACGTATTGCTTCAGGTCGTGGTAAGGGAAAACATCAAGTCGGTAAGTTTTTTGGTCCTTATCCTAGTGCGTACAATGCCCGTGATACGCTTTTAGTTCTGCAAAAATTATTTAATGTTCGCCAATGTGAAAATAGCTACTTCTCACAACGGAAACGCCCATGTCTGCAATATCAAATTAAACGCTGTACGGCACCTTGTGTAGGATTAATTACACCTGAAGCCTATAACGAAGATGTGCAAAACTCGATTCGGTTTTTGAAAGGAGACACTAAAGAGCTTAATCAGGAATTGATTCAAAAAATGGAGCAAGCTGCGGAAAACTTGGAGTTTGAAAAAGCAGTATTTTACCGTGATCGGATGGCTTTACTGCGAGATGTACAGTCACAACAAGCCATTTATAAACTTAAAGGTGAAGCCGATATTCTTGCGATCGCGTATCAGGCAGGGGTGACATGCGTACAAATCATGCATGTGCGTAACGGTAAAATGCTCGGTGGTAAAAGTTATTTTCCTGATATGTTAGGTGATGATTTAGGGCAAATGCTATCAGATTTTATTGCCAATTTTTATTTCCAAGTTGCAGATGAAGTGCCAGCTGAATTAATTGTCAATGTCGATGTAATTGATCGAAAAGAACTCGAAGAAGCTCTATATCAACAATTTGAAAAGAAAATTCAGATTAAGCACAATGTTCGGGAAACACGTGCAGAATGGCTCGAACTGGCTGAAATGAATGTGCAACATGCGATTAAAGGAAAATTGGCAAATCATTTAGAACTCAATGAACGCTTTCATCAACTCGAGCAAGTTTGTGGTCGCCCAATTGACAGTATTGAGTGTTTTGATATTTCACATACGATGGGGGAAGCAACAATTGCATCTTGTGTGGTATTCGATGCGGGTGGTGCAAGAAAGCGTGATTATCGTCAGTTTGCGATTGAAGATATTACGGGTGGCGATGATTATGCTGCTATGCGCCAAGCACTGACACGCCGTTATAAAAAAGCCATGTTACCTGATTTATTATTGATCGATGGTGGTAAAGGACAACTACATATGGCAATGCAAGTCATGCAAGATTTAGGTTTAGATGCCTTTATGGTCGGTGTATCGAAGGGGGAAGGACGTAAACCAGGTTTAGAAACATTGCATTTTACCGATGGTACAAAAATTCAATTACCTGAAGACAGTAAAGCTTTACATTTGATTCAACAAGTTCGTGATGAAGCGCATCGTTTTGCCATCACCAAACATCGCGCAAAACGTGATAAGCGCCGTGGTGGATCAGTGTTAGAAGCAATTCCAGGCTTGGGACCGAAACGCCGCCGTGATTTGTTAACGCATTTTGGTGGGATTCAGGGGGTTCTTAAAGCTTCAGAAAATGATTTAAAACTTGTACCTGGTTTGGGAGATGTAATGGCACGAACTATATATAAAGTTTTGCATGAGTAGAGTGATTTATCATTAGTAGCAGTTGCCAAAGTTAACATTGACGCATGGGTCACGGATCATTTTCAATGTCTGAAAAATATGAAACAGTAATGAAAGAATAAAACTTAGGATAACTCATGTCATTGGAAGCACTATTTCAACAGATTGAACAGCAAGAACATATTGATATTCCAAAAGGTTGGCTACAAGGTCGAACCATTTTTGGTGGGTTGGTTGCAGGTATGTTGGTCTATAAAGCCTTCACGACGATCAATGATGTAACCCAAAAATTGCTCAGTTGTAGTGTTACTTTTGTCGGCCCTGTCGATGATGCCCAAGTAAAATTAACGGCTGAAATTTTACGA
Source organism: Acinetobacter sp. 1207_04 (assembly GCF_052850415.1). Lineage (NCBI taxonomy): Bacteria > Pseudomonadati > Pseudomonadota > Gammaproteobacteria > Moraxellales > Moraxellaceae > Acinetobacter > Acinetobacter sp. 1207_04. The sequence continues at coordinate 10,664 of NZ_VXCQ01000012.1, forward strand.
CAAGGAAAATCGGTCACTACCATTGAAGTGCGTCTTTGGCAAAATGAAACAGTGCAAAGTATTCTAATTGCAAGTTTTGGTCGTCAGCGAGAGTCTTACATTCAAGTTTCGCAAGAACCACAAACTCCTCATTTTCCTGAAATTAATCAGCTCAATATTGTTCCAAAATATTTACCTTTTCCTGAGTGTGTGAAAAACTTTCAATTGGCTTGGACAGAAGGAAGTTATCCAATGTCGGGTAGTAAAGACCCTGATTTTTCAGGCATGTGCCGATTTGACCCTGAGTTACATCCTAATCGTGAGATGCATATTGCAGATGTCGTAACGCTGATGGATGTGTGGCCACCGGGTGTTTTACCGATGTTTAAAAAGCCTGCACCTGCAAGTTCACTCACATGGCAACTGACGTTTATTCATCCACTTGAAAATCAGTTAAATGATTGGTTTAAATACAATGTATTTACTGAATATGCCCGAGATGGTTACTCGACTGAATATGCACATCTATGGGATGAACAAAATCGATTAATTGCCATATCTCGGCAGACAGTGACAGTTTTTGCTTAGTTCACTGCTGACTTGTCGACAGTTTTGGCTGAATCGTTTAAAGTAGCGGACATAATAGAGTGTGAATCTCTGCGTATTTTGTCTATTTTAAGGACAGATGAGGGGAAAAATGGCGGTGTCTATGACCACAGGTCGAATCCTGAATATTCCAAATATTTTGACGCTTGCTCGTATTGCGTTAATTCCTGTATTTTTATTAATCGCATATTGGCCACCTGCGGTGGGGGTAAATGGTCATGATGGCGGTATGACTCGCCATCTTGTACTGACAGGTATTTTTGTGGTTGCAGCTGTAACGGATTGGTTTGATGGCTATCTTGCTCGAACACTTAATCAAACTTCAGCATTTGGGCGTTTTCTTGACCCTGTTGCCGATAAATTAATGGTGGCAGCAGCCTTAATTGTCTTGGTTCAATGGAAGCCTAGTATTGCAATGGCATTTGCTGCGATTGTAATTATTTCACGTGAAATAACCGTGTCTGCTTTACGCGAGTGGATGGCTGAGTTGGGCGCACGTACTAATGTTGCGGTGTCGACAGTCGGTAAATATAAAACAGCATTTCAAATGATTGCCATCACGGTATTTTTACTTAATTGGCAACCGCTTGAAACATTGGCGTATGGCTTGCTATATACCTCAGTTATTTTGACTTTATGGTCGATGTTTATTTACTTAAAAGCGGCTTGGCCATATCTAAAGCAGCCTTAATAGGCTGTTTGAATACCTCATTCGCTTAATAAAAAAGCTCCGTTCATCGGAGCTTTTTTATAGGGAAATAAATTTTTTGAAGACTAACTATGTGTTTCTTCTTCGCCATCATCATCAAAAGTTTTGGCAATTTTTTCGATATTTAAACTCTTCGCCATCGCATCAAAAATTTCTTTATACGTTCCATCTTGGTGATATAAATCATGATGTTCGCCGTGTTCTACAATCTGTCCTTCTTTCATCACATAGGTGTAATCGGCATCAATGATTTGCGACAGGCTATGTGAAATCATAATCACAGTGCGTCCTTGTTTAATCTCATCCAAACTATTTTTAATTTGTTCAGCGGCAATTGCATCTAAGCTTGCGGTCGGTTCATCTAAGAAAATAATCGGAGGATTTTTCAGGAACATACGGGCAAGCGCAATACGTTGTTGCTGTCCACCTGAAAGTAACAGTGCATCAGCCTCATAAGCATGTGGGAGCTTTAAAATTTGTTCATGAATAGAGGCTTTTTTAGCAGCTTCCATGACTTCTTCAGGCGTTGCAGTACTTTTGCCATAACGAATATTTTCAAAAATTGAACCAGGAAAAATATGATTTTTTTGTAAAACCAAGCCAATATTTTCACGTAAATAGTGAGTGTCAACCTGTTCTAAATCAATGCCATCAATTTTAATTTGACCATTCTGAGGTGCATAAAACTTATCAAGCAGGCTAATCAGTGTCGATTTCCCCGCACCCGATAAACCGACCAAAGCGGTAATTTTATTGGGTCGAATGGTCATGTTAATACGATGCAATGCTTGATAGCCATTGGGATAGCTAAAGTCGACATTGCTTAATTCAAATTGCCCGTGAATCTGTGGCTTTTGCGTACCACTTTTTTCGATTTGATCATCGGATTCCAAAATTTTAAAAAAACTTTCTGAATAAATCATCGCAGAATTAATTTCATCATAAATACGATGCAGTGAGCGAATAGGTGCAGAAACATTATTGAATAATAAAACATGGTACATGATCATTCCGATACTCATTTGTCCATTCAGTACAAAATAAGCGGTTAAAATGATAATGAACACAACTCCTACTTGCTCAATAAAGGTTTTTAAACCATCAAAAATATAATTGGTTTGACGGGTTTGCATCTGATTATCAGTCAGTGATTTTTGTAAGTTAAGTTGTTTGGCTGATTCAACTGATTCTTTATTAAAAGATTTAATCACAGTAATTGAGTTAATAATACTGATAATGCCCTGACTTTTTTTCTCAAAATCATCACGTAAAGCCCGTCTTTTACCCGATACTTTTTGTGATTGTTTAAAGGTAAGCCAAAAATAAATTGGTACAATAATTGTGGCAACAAGTCCAACCCAAAGGTTGGCGTAATACATCAGTCCAAGTGCAATAATAGCACTGGTAAATAGTGGTAAAATATCAATAAAAAAGATCTGTACAAGGCGTGTGAGTGAGCTAACCCCACGGTCTATACGGGTTTGTAATTTTCCTGCTTGATTATTCTCTTGATCAAAAAAAGCCAATTTATAGGTGATAAATTTTTCAATAATACCTTGCGATAAATCTTGAGAAATTAAAATCCGTAGTTTTTCACCAAAAGATTTTTGTCCAAATTGCACAATAGCATTGATAATTTCCTTACCTAAAAGTACGGCAGTAATGGTGATCAGAATATGCCAACCATCAGCTAAACCTTTGCCATCTAAGAGTAATGCATTAATGCTATCAACTGCATATTTAAGCGTGAGCGCATTGACCTGTGCCGTAAGAGAACCAATGAGTGTCAAGATTAAAGTAATGATGACCAACCAGCGATACGGTCGGACAAATGGGCGGAGTTTTTGAAAAAGTTGCCATAAGTTCATAGAAAGTTGTTTTTATTGTGGTACTTGTTCTGAGTCTATGCCTGAATGATTGTTGTCACAAGTTATTCTGAATATTGTCATGTTTTGAATTGTGAACGTATCGGGTAGACTTAAAAATGAACGGATGAATATGAGGTGTGAAACATGAATCTCGAGCTGTTTGCACCTGAGCAAAATGACAATTTATTGCCTTGCGATGGCATTGTGAAAGATTATGGTTTAATTTTGAATGATGAGCAAAGTCAAAAATATCTTCATTACTTTTTACAGCATTTGGCTTGGCAGCATGATGAAGTTTTTATTTTAGGGCAGCATCATCAAACGGAACGTAAAGTGGCTTGGTATGGTGATGAAAGTTATCAATATCGTTATTCAGGTATGACAAAACAAGCACATGCATGGAATGCAGGATTGTTCCGATTAAAACAGCATATTGAGCAATTGGTCGGACATTCGTTTAATACTTGTCTTGCCAATTTATATGATAATGGTACGCAAGGCATGGGATGGCACAGTGATGATGAACCTGCTTTGGTCACAGAAAGAGGGCTTGAAACGGTGGTAGCATCCTTAAGTTTTGGTGCAACACGGAAATTCAGCTTTAAGCATAAGACCAAACCTGAAAAAGTCGATTTGTTATTACAAAGTGGTCAATTGATTGTGATGCGAGGGCAGACTCAGACGTACTGGAAACATACCCTTGCTAAGTCGACCAAAATTTTAGAACCTCGCATCAATTTGACCTTTAGATGTTTTCATCAGTAATGTATTGAATCCTAAAGAGGATAAAGTCGCTCATCAAATTGTTCGAGTTTCGGGAAAACCAAAGCATCTAGCTGATCTAAACTCTGAAGATGTTTCGCATAATTGAGGAGCATTTGTTGGCGAGCCTCTTGAGAAATATAAGGTACGTGGTAGGCAATAAATGGAGGTAGAACCTCAAAGCCGACATAAGCCAAAGTTCCACGTTGGATGGGTAACAATAAATTTTCAAGTGAACCATGAATCGCATTTTCACCAAACATATGATCACGCCCACCCAATGTGAAACTCAGCATGGCCTTTTTGCCTACCATTCCACCATGATTATAAAAGCGTTTTCCACCATAAAAAATGCCTGATACAAAGACACGATCAATCCAACCTTTTAAAATTGCAGGAATAGAAGTCCAATACATTGGAAAATTTAAAATCAGTAAATCGGCTTTTTGAACTTTTTCAATTTCGCTTTGAATATCAGTTGAAAGGAGTTTTTGTTGAGAAGCATGTCGTTGTTCTAACGCATAATTTAAATATTCTTCATTTTTTAAGGTCTTGAAATCTTCTCGTGATGCAACAGGGTTGAAATTCATGGCATATAAATCAGAAACCTCAACATGATGTCCTTGTTGTTCTAATACTCGAACAGCTTGATCTTTTAAAGCAGTTGTAAAAGAAAGTGGTTCAGGATGTGTATGTACAATCAAAATATTCATAATGGTTCCAATCAATCCTTGTTAGTAGGGCAGATTATTGTTGTTTGAATGAGAACACGAGTATTCAATAAAATAATACATTTGGCATTTGCCGAAAGTTTAACATTATTCTTTTTTGTGCATTTTTCAGTTGCTCTTTACACGTAGAAATAAAAAAAGCTCATGCCATGGCATGAGCTTTTCACCTCTGAGACATTCTATTTTAAATATAAAATAGGATTCAGGGATTTATAAATACTGAAGAACAAAATCATAATATGAGAATAAACTTGTAAATACAAGCTTTATAAAGATGATAAATGTATAAGTTCTTAACCGTTTGATTTGGTTTCGATATTTGCTGTGTGATTAGTCAGTTGATGATTTTCAGATAATGCTTGATAACGTTTTTCAATTTGCGCCGCACTGTCTTTTAAAATTTCAATTAACTTATCAGTATTGATAAATTCAAAACGATTTTTAGATGCCAATACAGTTAAAGAAAGTGGTGCTTCTTTGCTTGAAAATTTAATTGGAACAGACAGTCCTGACACATTTGGATCAAGCTCACCACGTGATAAATAGTAACCTTGTTTCTTGATTTTCTTCATTTTAGTGACGAAAGTATCTTCATCATGAGCAAAACCTACTTCATCAAGTTCATGGATGAAGTGTTGATAATATTCATGAATTTTTTGTTTCGGTAAATGCGCCATAATCACTTTAGGTGAAGATCCCATAAAAACAGGGCGAGGACAGCCACGACCATAAGATAACAAGGTTTCATCACGGAAAACTTCATGGTGAATATCAATACAATAATCATCATTTAAATGTGTGAGTAAACAGCAAAGTTCTGTTTTTTCAGAAATTTCTTGCATGAATGGCTTACTGATCTGAACCAATGGATCTGTGGTACGAGAGATATAGTCCATCACCGCAATTTTGGGTCCCAAAGTATAGTCGCCCGATGTACCACTTAAACGTTGTAAAATATCGGCAGATACAAGCTCTTTTAGATAGCGATAACTTGTTGGTTTTGAAAGATTAAGTTCTTCGCAAATTACATCGACATTAATTACGGGTCGATTGACCGAAAATAAATCGAGAACTGTGAGAATTTTCCCAAAACTTGAAAGTGCCATTTCGAACCTGCTAAATCGGTGAATGCAAAAAATAAAATCAATTGTTATGTTATAACAAAAACTTTTGTTCGTGTTGAGTGCTTTTTGCATTTATACCTACATTTTTTATGCAAAAGCGCTTTGAGATTTTAAAGATAAAAATCGAACAACTTGGTTTGTTAATTGAATTATTATCATTATACGATATTTTTATTGACTAATATTTGTTTTTTTGAAAGAATTAACGATATTAATATCTAATGATGAAAACTATCTTTTGAGTAAAGATTAAGTTTTCAACATGAATCGAGTCGCTCTCTACTCGACCGCTGTATCTGAACAAAGCACATATTTGTTCCTCTATTTACATATTTTTTCTTTGACTGCACTGTTTAACAAATTAAACGGTGCAGTTTTTTGGTCGTTGAAAAAATTAAAATGTGACGTGTACAGTGAAAATTGTAAAATGAAGTGTTACTTTTCATCGAAATTGAACAGATGGATATCCGCTTTAAATTACAACAGAGAAAATCAATAAAATTCAATTTATAGCGAGTCGCATCCATGTCCTTAATCAAACCACTATTGGCTTTTAGACCCAATAAATTGGATTGGATTTTTGCGACCAAAACTTTTATTGCGGGCATGCTCGCATTATATATTGCATTTGCGTTAAACCTGAGTTATCCCATTTGGGCGATTGGTACAGTATTTGTGATTGCCAATCCTTATGCTGGTATGGCTGCTTCAAAAAGTATTTATCGTTTACTGGGTACATTATTCGGTGCGATTTTTGCAGTTGCTGTCATGCCGTCTTTGATCAATATGCCATGGTTATTAGTTTTAGTACTTGCCATCTGGGTCGGTGTTTGTCTTTATATTTCTTTAATTGACCGTTCACCGCGAAGCTATGTGGTTATGTTGGCAGGCTATACTGCCGTTATTATTTGTTTTAACTCAATTTACTATATAGAAACAGTTTCTATATTTGATATGGCTTTAGGGCGGTTTTTAGAAATTTCGCTTGGTGTTGTTTGTAGTGCTGTGGTCAATGCCATTATTTTCCCTATGCATATTGGTCCTGTCATTCAAATGCGTGTTTCCAAAACTATACAAGATACGCAACACGTTTTTGACGCAATTTTATCCGATGAAAAACATCAAAATAATTACACGCAGTTATTGGCAAATATCACTCGTGACACAAGTGATATTCATACTATGGCAGAGCATTTAGATTATGAAAAATCAAAATTTAAAGGGATGACCAAACCTTTACAAGAACTACTCCATCAAATGACCATGCTTGTTGCCAACTTGGTAGCAATGTCTGAACGCATGAAGCAACTCGATCAGATTGATCTCAATTACCGTCAATATTTTCAGGATTTTCATCAGCATATTAATGATTTTTTGCAAAATGAAAGTGAAGTCAAAGCAGATGAGTTACTTTATTTACCTGAACATTTTGAGCAAAAATTTCAGCAGATTACGACTCAGGCAAAGCCGGAACAATGGGTGATTTTGGGCAGTTTAAAAATGGATATTCGCCATTTTATTCAAAATATACGTGCTGTGAGGTTGATTTGGCAACGTATGCAGGCAGGAGATAATAGCTTACCTGAATCGATTGTGCCATTGACGACAGCCTATCCCAGTTTGCATCGAGATTATGGTGTGGCTGTACGTGGAGGTTTATCAGCATTTTTAACCACCATTGTGGCATGTGCTTTTTGGATTTTGAGTGGTTGGAAATCTGGTTTTATGTTGGCAGAAATGGCAACCATTACCGCATGTATTTTAACATTTCTAGATGATCCTGTACCCGCACTAAAATTGTTTATTCGTGCGAGTATTTACGCTTCATTTTTTGTCTTTATTTATGCCTATGGCATCTTTCCCCATCTGACTTCTTTTTGGGAAGTGATGGTGGTATTGGCACCCTTTATTTTATTTTGTTTGATGCTCTATTTGCACCCGCCCTTACATGGTTTGGGGCTGCCTTTAATTATGAGTACTGTTATGGGCTTAAATTTACAAAATCGTTATTCAATGGATCAGGTCGCATTTTTTGACATGACCATTGCAACCATTATTGGCCCAATTATCTCGGTATTTATGGTACATGTAGTGCGTTCAATGTCACCTGATATGACTGTACAACGGATGCTTGCCTTGCACTATAAAGAATTGCGCCAAGCCATTCACATGCCATATGGCACAGGCTTTCGAATTCATTTAAGGGGGGTGCTTGACCGTATTGGTGTACTCAATACGAAACAAGTTCAGTCGCAAGTCTTGAAAGATGAAATTAATAATGCCTTGATTGAAGCGAGTGCAATGGTTGATTTCACTCGCTTGCAAGAACTCATTGATAAGTTGCCGCCTAAGTCCGCATTAAAAGCTTCATTGCTTGAATTACAAAAGGTACTTGATGAATGTTTGGCGCAGCGTGAAAGCGACTCGAATAATCGCACTTTTGAAGCACAACTGAATCAACAATTTGCTCAAGTGATACAAAATATTGCATCTATAGAAGATAAAGAAATTCAGCAACGCATTGAAATCTCAATCAACAATATTCGAAATAGTATTTGCCATATACCGACAGATTTAGCATTGAACACTGCACATGAAGGAGCATCATATGGGTGAGTTAAATGTTTATGGTGTGTATGTTCCTATTTTTTTGGTTCAAGCGATTTTGGCTTATCTTATTTTTCGTTTTGTAGTGATGGGAATTAATCGTTTAGTGGAAAAAGATTGGATTCTTTTTCCTGCCATTTTTAACTTGTGTGTGTATTTGATTTTACTCTTTTTGATGCATCGCTTGTTTATTTGGACGGGTTTTTAAATTGTATTTGAATTTGATGAGTGAATAGGTTGAAACATGAAAACATTTGATCTACGCAAAGTAATACGACCACTCGGTTTTCTTGTGGTAGTCGTCATTGCCATACTGTGTATTAAACATGTGTGGGATTATTACAATGCAGAACCATGGACGCGTGATGGTCGAGTACGTGGCGATGTGATTCAGGTTTCTTCTGATATTGCAGGTTTGGTGACAGAAGTCATGGTGCAAGATAATCAAACAGTGAAAAAAGGGCAGGTCTTATTTAAAATTGATCTTGCACGGCAAGCTTTAGATATCGAGCAAGCCAAATCTGATTTGGCAAAAGCACATTCAGGACTTGCCGCAGCAGAAGCGGGTTTAGCTGAAGCTAAAGCCAATGTGGTGAAATCGGTAGCCAATACACATCTTGCGGAAAAAAATGCCAATCGTTATGCAAGCCTTATGGATGGCGCAATTTCAAAACAAGAACAAGATGAAATGTTTGCCATACGAGATCAATCGCATGCCGAGCATCAACAATTACAAGCCGCAGTTGAACAAGCCCAAGCCAATATTAAACAACAAAATGCATTCATTGAAGCTGCAACAAGTAGTGTGCATTTGGCAGAGCTAAATATGAGTCGTGCAGAAGTTGTTGCGCCTTCAGATGGTACACTTTCAAACTTTGATTTACGCTCAGGTAATTACGTTAAAGTCGGTGATGCAGTTGCAGCACTTATTGATCGTAAGCAATTGTATGTTGTAGGTTATTTTGAAGAAACCAAACTGAATAAAATCCATTTAGGTGATCAAGCAACAGTTCAGTTGATGGGAGATTCACAAAAATATAAAGGTCATGTACAAGGAATGGCATCGGGGATTGAAGACCGTGAACGTACAACATCTTCAGGTCTACTTGCCAATGTTAACCCAACATTTAGTTGGGTACGTTTGGCACAGCGTGTTCCTGTCAAAATTGTCTTAGATGAAGTACCGCATGATTCTTTGGCTTTTGTTGCAGGTCGTACTGCAACGGTACATATTTTAGAACGTGATAAAAAAGAATAGTTCTATCATTCATCAAATTAAAACCCACCAATGCTCATAGAGCAAGGTGGGTTTTTTATTTCTATTTTGAGATTTAAGGCTTTAAGCCTTCAGGATTGCGATACCAACTTTCAATAAATAAGGCAGCAGCAAGACTATCGGCAGATAAGTTTTTGCCACGCCCTTGTGCTTGATAATGATCGAGTTCATCACGTGCTTCACGCGTGGTTAAACGTTCATCGACCATGAGGGTTTCAATATTGGTTTGATGGCGCAAACGGCGGGCAAATTTACGTGCGCGCGCTGACAGTTCCGATTCGCTATCATCCATATTGAGTGGCAGTCCCACTAAAAATAAAGTTGGTTGATGTTGTTTCACGATTTTTAATAAATTATCCCAATTGGGGATGCCATCTTTCATTGGAAATAATGGCAATGGATTTGCACTTGTAATTAAAGAAGAGCCAACCGCCATACCTGTCTTTTGTGTGCCAAAGTCAAAAGCCATAATAAGCTGTGGTTGTGTTAAATCAGGCATGTCCAATCTCAGATGATAACCAAGTACGATCAATGCCTATTTTACGATAAGCCGCATCCCAACGCTCGCTATATGGCAAATTAAAAATTAAATCCATATCTGAGTCACAAATGAGCCAATCACCACGAGCAATTTCATTCTCAAGTTGGTTCTTTGCCCAACTTGCATATCCCAAAGCAATTTGGTAACGCCCAACACCTTCATTGTGGGCGATGGCATCCAAAATATCTTTACTGGTGGTAATACACACATTCTCACCAATTGCTATTGAGGAAAGCCATGTCGGTTGTCCTGTATGTAAAACGAAGCCCGCTTCAGGACGTAAAGGTCCACCTTGTAAAACATCTTGCAGACGGACATGATCGGCTTCAATATCGAGATCATTGAGCAGTTCTTTGACATTTAAACCAGATGGGCGATTGAGAATAATTCCCTGAGCACCATCTTCATCGTGGCGGACTAAATAAATGATCGTATTTGAAAAAAAATCATCTGTTAAATCGGGTGGTGCAATGAGGCAACGATGCATCAAATGTTGTTTACTCAACGATAGTTTCTCCCAATGATTACAAGGTCATGAATTTAAAATGCCAAAAAATAGACTGAAGGTACATTCTTAACATACTCGAGTAATACCATTTCAGCTAGTTATTTTATGATTCAGTTGATATTTTTATGATTGAGTTATAACCGAATTAAATTTTAGTGTACGTAATTGTTTAGCATGTTGTAGCGTAGTTTCATTAATTTCAATGCCACCTGTCATACGAGCAAGTTCTAAAATACGCTGATCTTCTTCAAGATTTAAAATCGTACTACTCGCAGGGTCGGTTTGGCGTTTTTTCACCAATAAGTGCTGATCTGATTGTGCTGCAACTTGTGCTTGATGGGTAATACACAAAATTTGGACATGTTGTCCAAGCCCTGCCAATAATCGTCCAACAATTTCCGCCGTGCCTCCACTGATACCGACATCAATTTCATCAAAAACTAAGACTTCAGATTCTGTTTTTTCGGCATTCATTACTTGCATCACTAAGGCAATACGTGACAATTCCCCCCCTGATGCCACACGACCTAAAGGCTGTGCAGGAATACCTTTATTTGCCGTAAACAGTAGTTGAATAAAGCTAAAGCCTTCTGCTGATGGTTGATCAAGCGGTTCAAATTTAAATTCAAAATAGGCTTCAGGTAAGGCGAGTTGTTTGACTTGCTCAGTGAGTTTCTTTGCCAAAGGCTTAGACGCAGCACGGCGAATATCATCTAAATGCTGCGCGCTCTGTTGATAATGCTGTTCTGAAATGGCGATTTGCTCTGCCAAAGTTTCAGGATCTTCAAGTGTATGTAATTGTTCAAGCTCTTGTTGCCATGCTGTAAATTGTTCTTTTAACGCTTCAGGTTGTGTACGATATTTACGTGCTAAGCGGTGGAAAATTTCAAGCTGAGTATTTAGCTCTTCCATGCGCTCAGGATCAAAACTTTGGCGATCAATAAATTGACGTAAATTTGCAGCGGCATCATCAATTTCACTTTGTGCATTGAGTAAAGACGTATGAATTTCAGCAAGTTGCTCACTGCGTCCTGCATGGGATTCTAAACGGCGGATGATGGATGAAACTTCTTGTGCAATATTCTGCTCAGATTCATCCAATGCATTGAGTCCATAACTACAGTCTTGCATAATGTGTTCATGATGGCTCAGGCGATCAAATTCTTGCTCAATGTCTTTATAGTCAACTTGTACCAACTCTTCGAGTTCCTCAAGTTGTAATTCTAAAGTTGCAATACGTTGCAAACGATTGGCTTGTGCATCAATGGCTGCTTGGTGAATGCGAATGTTTTTTTGCCATTGATTGTAGGCGTCACGAACTTCCTGTGCAGGTTGTGCAAAATTACTATAACGATCTAACCAATGCTTTGGATAAGGAGGCTCTAATAGTTGTTGTTGGCTGTGTTGGCTATACATTTGAACCAATAAACGTCCAATTTCTTTGAGTTCAGATAAGCTGCTCGGACGACCATTGACCCATGCTTTACTGCGTCCTGTCGCAAAAATCACCCGACGTAAATGAATCTCGCCTGATTCATCATCGAGTTCGTGACTTTTCAGCCATTCAGCCTCAGCGCTATTGTCCCGATAACTAAAACTTGCCGTGACATCAGCTTTCTCTGCACCAAAGCGAACATGGTTGGTATCTGTTCGTTCACCTAAGCATGCTGAAAGGGCATCGAGCAATAAAGATTTACCTGCCCCTGTTTCACCTGTGAGTACATTGAATCCTTGATCAATGTCCATGGCTAAACGATCTGCTAAAGCAAAATTGATGAGATTTAAGTGTGTCAGCATAAATGCATCCAAGCTGCGAACAATGTGGTTCTAAGATAGTGAAGTTTTGTTTTTGTCACAAGACGTTAAATATTCTAATATGAGTCAATATTTATAATTCTAACGTAAATTTATAATGAAAATGAAATTACCATTGCCTATTGCCCCAAAAAAAATTCAGCAAAAGAAAATAGTGTCACCTAAAAATGTCGCGAAAATCAACCAACAATTAAACGCAGCTTCAAAACAATTTCATGTTGCACTGGCTCAAGAAAACTATGCAGCAGCTTATCAGTTTATTTTACCTGCCTATAAGCTTGTTCCTGAACATGCAGGTATTTTAATGGACTTAGCATATACTGAACTTCGACTAGAGCAATACACGAAAGCATTTTCACATTATAAAAAAGCCATTCAATTGAGTGGGAAAGTGGTCGATACCAATGTTTATGATGGTATGACTGAGGTTTGTCATTTTCTCAAGCGGCCCGAAGATCTGAAATACTATGGTGCATTGGCAATTCAAAGTAAAAAAGATATGGTGGTGGATGAGCCAATTATCGGTCAAGTTTCTTCCACACCACCGAAGTTTGATTCGAAGAACAAGAAAGCCAATATCATTGCATTTTCATTGTTTGGCAATTTGGCACGTTACTGCGAAACTTCACTGATTAATGTCGATTTAGCCAATGAAATTTATCCTGAGTGGACATGCCGTTTCTACGTGGATGATTCTGTGCCTGTTAATGTACAGCGTCGCCTTGAAGAAAAAGGTGCAGAAGTCATTCAGGTAAATGGCAAACAGCGTGAGTTATCTGGGTTATTTTGGCGTTTCTTTGTGATAGATGATCCGACAGTGAAACGTTTTTTAATCCGAGATGCCGATTCATTGGTGTCATGGCGTGAACGTGCGGCTGTCGATGAATGGCTTAAAAGCGATAAATGGTTCCATCTGATGCATGACTTCTATAGTCATACAGAATTAATTTTAGCAGGTATGTGGGGTGGCTGTACTGGTGTATTGACCAATATTGAACAACATATTCGTGATTACGTGGAAACAGGACGCTATTTATCGAATCGTGTTATGGATCAGCATTATTTACGTTATTGTATTTGGCCAACAGTGGCACAAAGTGTCATGAACCATGACAGTCAAGGTTTTGACCCACATGGTATAGCTTTCCCTTTACATGAACAAAAGAAAGATTATGAAGAACTCAGCCAATTTCATATTGGTATGAATGAAGGTTCGGCACAGTTTGAAACTGCCGTGAATATTGCCGATGTAGAACAGGTGTATTGGACTTTGGTCGATGAAAATTCACAGCCTGTTTGTCGTTATATCAGTAAGGTTTCAGCTGCACGTACTATTATTGTCGACATTCCAAGGACTTATGCATTTAGAATTACTGCAGGAGAATGGAGTATTCATGTCAGCGCAATTGAAAACGCAGATTGATTAGTTAGACTGAGGTCATTAAACTAGCTCATACAAAACTTATATAAATGCGCATTATTTGGAGAATACGCATGTCGTCACAATTTGATCATGTATCAGTAATAAAAAAATCGAATGTTTATTTTGGTGGCTCATGCATCAGCCATACGGTGCAATTTGCTGATGGAACCAAAAAAACATTGGGGGTAATTCTACCGACTGAACAAGCGTTGACATTTGAAACGCATGTGCCAGAACGTATGGAAATTATTTCTGGTGAATGTCGTGTACGTATTGCAGACAGCGAAGAACAAGAGTTGTTTCGCGCAGGTCAGTCTTTCTATGTACCTGGTAATAGCAAATTCAAAATCGAAACAGATGAAGTTTTAGATTACGTCTGTCATCTTGAAGGCTAATCAATCTTTTTTACATTTGATCTGTGCATTTAAATTGAATGTGAGCGCATCAATTGAACGAAGATTTTTAAGCCGAAATGGTTTAAACTAAGTCATTCTTAAAATCCTGTAAAGTTGGCTTTGCAGGATTTTTCTTTTCTCTCCCCATATATCATTTATCAATAGTTACCAGAGGTCGTTCATGGCTAAACCCGAATATTATTATGGCGTTCATTCAGTGGAGTCATTATTGGAGCTTGAACCTGAACGTGTTCTGACTTTATTTGCATTAAAAGGTCGTGATGATCAGCGCTTAAAGCGTGTGCTTGAGCTTGCTGAGCCTTTTGGGATTAGCGTGCAACAGGCAAGCCGTGACAGTTTAGAAAAATTGGCAGGTCAGCCGTATCATCAGGGTGTTGTGGCAGCCGTACGTCCACATCCAATTTTGAATGAAAAAGATTTAGATCAATTATTAGAATCTTCTCATCAGCCTTTATTGCTTGCATTGGATCATATTACTGATCCGCATAACTTGGGTGCATGTGTACGTACTGCTGCTGCGATGGGTGTTGAGGCTGTGATTGTACCGCGTGACCGTGCTGCTACATTAACCCCGACTGCACGTAAAGTCGCAGCAGGTGGTGCTGAAAAAGTGAAATTTATTCAAGTGACTAATTTGGCACGTACACTTGCCAACATGAAAGAAAATTATAATGTTCGTGTGATTGGTACCATGCTTGATGAAAAGGCATTAGCGATCCAAAAATTTGATTTTACAGGTACGCCTGTATGTATCGTGATGGGTGCGGAAGATACCGGTTTACGTCCGATTACTCAGTCACAATGCGACCAGACGGTGTTTATTCCAATGCAGGGTGATTTACAAAGCTTGAATGTCAGCGTGGCAACAGGCATGGCTTTGTATGAAGCATGTCGTCAGCGTCAGGGCTAATCACTACATTTTATTGCAACAATTAAGAATAAGGTCTATCACAGATTTTATTCTTGTCTTATATTTTTAAATATTTACACCGAGAAAGATCATGATGACCTCCCGCAACATGGGCTATGTTTATGTGGCAATTACAATGTGTATTTGGGGGGGATTCACGATTACGTCAAGATTAAATGCAATATGGCATATCAGTGCTTGGGATATTACAGCACTACGTTTTGGCTTAGCATTTTGCATTTTAACGCCTATTCTTATCTATAAAAAAGACACTGCATTCTTATTCAAAAAAGAACCGTTTATTCTTGCGATGCTCGGTGGTGTGGTGTATTGCCTCACTTCCTATAGTGCTTTTCATTATGTTCCCGCAGCACATGCGGCTATTTTCCTCAATGGTTGTATCCCATTAACGACGGCTATTGCTGCATATCTTCTATTTAAAGAGCCTTTCGATAAACATACATGGATTAGCCTGAGCATTATGCTCTGTGCGATTTCAGGTATGAGTTTATTAATGTATCGAGAAACTGGTGTAGCATTCGGCTTCGGCGATTTATTGTTTTTTTTAAGTGCGGTGTGGTGGGGGATTTTTACGGTATTGTTAAAACAGTGGAAGCTCTCCGCATGGCATGCGATGACAGGTGTCGCGATTTGGTCTGCAATTGTTTACATTCCAGTCTATTTACTCTTTTTACCGAAACATTTGGCTGATGCAACATTCGCTCATTTAGCTATGCAAACCGTTTTTCATGGCATTTTTGTCGTGATGATTGCGACTTTGGCATATATTGAAGCTATTAAGCGTCTAGGTGCATTTCAAACAGGTAGTATTGTCACGCTTGCACCATTTATTGCAGCGATTATCGCCGTGCCACTTTTGGGTGAGTCACTGAGCTTAGCGATGATTTGCGGTTTAATCGGTATGGGTATTGGTGCATTACAACCATGGCGTTGGTTTGGGCGTAAAGATAGTTTACAAGCGAGTTTAGAATAGCAAAAGCAAGATTAAATACCTTTGTTTGAATTTAAGAAGTTTCGCTACGTGCTAAATATTGCAGATGCAAGGGTTTAAGCTTTTCATATAAATGCTCAAGCTCACCGTCATTCAGTACAATATCATTTGCCATTTTTTGTTTCTGAATACGAGGCATTTGTGCGGCAATGATCTTTTGGATTTGATCTATATTTTGAAGATCACGAGATGACGCCCGAGCAATTTGTAATTCTTCTGAGGCATCAATCAGAAGAGTATGTTGAGTCAATTTATGTTGATTGGTTTCAAATAATAACGGCGATACTAATATTACATAAGGGCTAGTCGCGTTGTGAAGTTGTTGAATAATAGATGTGCGAATTGCAGGATGGGTAATCTGCTCAAGTTGTTTACGAGCATTCGGCTCTTTAAAAATATGATCTCTTAGTGCTTGGCGATCGAGTGTACCGTCAGGCTGCAACACCCAATCACCAAAATACTGCTGAATTTGCAATAGGGTAGGTTGCCCTTTCTCAACCACTTCACGAGCGACAATATCAGCATCCACAACAGAGATTCCTTGACCTTCAAACCATTGGCTAGCAGCAGATTTACCACTACCAATGCCACCCGTTAAGCCAAGAATAAAAGTCATTTTCATATCACCATTGTTGAATTTGAAGAGGCAAATAGGACGTTTTAACCGCCTAAATAAACTTTCATAATTTGTTCACCCCATAAAAAGGCAATCCAACCCGCAATGGCAATATAAGGACCAAATGCAAAAGGCTGATTCTCTTTACGGACTTTAAGTAAAATAATACCAATAATTGAACCGACTAAAGATGAGAGCAAAATAATTAAAGGGAGCTGTAATGGTCCCATCCAAGCACCGAGTGCGGCAAGGAGTTTAAAATCTCCATAGCCCATGCCTTCTTTGCCTGTCACGATTTTAAACAGGTAGTACACGATCCATAAACAGAGAAAGCCAATCACATAGCCCCAAATAGATGAGACAGGTGTAGTAAATAAGCCAAAGCTATTAATGGCCAAACCGAGAGCCGCTAAGGTTAACGTGAAACGATCAGGCAAAAGTTGGGTATCAAAATCGATAAAGGTGAGTGCAATGAGTACCCAGGTTAAAATAAGACCTGCAACCATTTGTAGTGTTGGACCAAAAACAGCAACGACTGTTAAAGAACACAGCATCGTGAGTAGTTCAATAAATGGATAACGGAAACTAATTGGGTTTTGGCAAGTTCCACATTTCCCACGTAATGCCAGCCAACTGATTACAGGGATATTTTGATACCAACGAATTTTCGTTTGGCACTTTGGACATGTTGATGCAGGTTTACTCAGTGTGAGCTTTTCATGATCAATAATCGGTTGTTCAGGATGGAGTAGCATTTGACATTCAGTATGCCATTCTTGCTCCATCATTTTTGGTGTTCTGAAAATGACAACATTTAAAAAACTACCGATGCATAAACTTAAAAATGCGACTGTTAAATAACAGGCAGTCGCATTGTTTTGCAATAACTCTAAAAATTGCATAGTAATTTATTTATCCTACGACTGAACCCATTTGGAAAATTGGGAGATACATGGCGATGACTAGGCCACCAACAAGTACACCTAATATTGCCATAATAAGAGGTTCCATCATTGATGTTAAACCATCCACTGCATTATCAACTTCATTTTCAAAATGTGTTGCGACTTTATCGAGCATGGCATCAAGTGAGCCAGACTCTTCGCCAATCGCAACCATTTGAACAGCCATAGATGGAAATAGATTGGTCATGCGCATGGCAAATTGTAATTGTTGCCCTGTTGCAACATCTTCTTTAATTTTTAACACAGCGGTTTCAAAGACTACATTGTTGGTTGCACCTGCTGTTGATTCTAATGCATCAATGAGAGGAACACCGGCTGCAAATGTTGTTGAAAGCGTTCGACTAAATCGCGCAATAATTGATTTATAGACGAGATCACCAAAGATAGGTAGTTTGAGTGCCATTCGATCTAAAGCATCACGGAACTTTTTACTACGCTTTTTTGTTTCCATAAATGCCGTGATGGCAACACCAATACCAAGGAGTAAAACAAACCAATATTTTTGTGTCCAATTGGACATATTAACAACCATTTGGGTAAAAGCAGGAAGCTCTGCACCAAATGAACCGAATAAGCCTTGGAATACTGGAACAACTTTAACCATGAGGATAATCGTTACAATTAATGCAACAATAATGACTGTTATTGGGTACTTCATGGCTTTTTTGATCTTTTGCTTTAAAAGCTCACTTTTCTCTTTATAAATTGCAACACGATCAAGCATGGTTTCAAGAGCACCTGATTGTTCACCTGACTCAACCAATGAACAAAAGAGCTTATCGAAATATTGCGGGTATTTTTTGAGGGCACCAGCAAAAGTATTCCCTCCTTCAACCTCACTTTTAATCCCGAGAACAACTTCCCGCATAGAAGGGTTATCTAGACCTTCAGCGACAATCTCAAAGCTTTGAACCAAAGGTACACCTGCTTTCATCATCGTCGCTAACTGTCGGGTGAAAATAGTGATATCTAGGGTGGTGACTTTTTTCTTCATCAAGCCTTCGAGAGGATTTTTACGTTTCTCTCGAATATTGTTGATATTGATCCCTTGTTTACGTAAGGTTACTTTTGCCAACGCCATATTACGTGCTGGCAGTTCCCCTTTGATTTTGATCCCCTTGCGATCAACCCCGTCATAAGCAAAAGTAGGCATCATTTCAGCTTTTTTGACTGCCATAATCTTGTCCTTTATTTTGTATTATCTTTATTCACTGGTTACGCGGTTAATTTCTTGTAATGAAGTTAACCCATTAATGACTTTTATCAAACCTGAACGGCGTAAATTGTTAAATCCTTGTTTTGCTGAAACTTCAGAAATTTGTAAGGCGTTACCATCTTCCATAATTAGTTTTGAAATTTCAGGGGTAACTTTCATTACCTCATAAATACCGACACGACCTTTATAGCCTTCTCGACATTCATTACAACCTACGGGTTGGTAGATCTTAAAATCGGGATCAGCAAGATCTTGCTCAGTAAAACCCATTTCTAATAGGCTCTGTTTTGGAACATCTACAGTGGCCTTGCAATGATTGCATAAACGGCGTGCGAGTCGTTGTGCAATTACCAAATTGACCGAGGTTGCAATATTGAATGATGGTACGCCCATATTGCGTAAACGTGTTAGTGTTTCAGGTGCACTGTTGGTATGTAGTGTAGACATCACCATATGACCTGTTTGTGCAGCTTTAATCGCAATTTCAGCCGTTTCTAAATCTCGAATCTCCCCGACCATGATGATGTCAGGATCTTGACGTAAAAAAGACTTTAATGCCACAGAGAAGGTTAAACCTACTTTGGGGTTAACGTTGACTTGGTTAATCCCTTCTAAGTTAATTTCGACAGGATCTTCGGCAGTAGAAATATTTGAACTTTCGGTGTTAAGGATATTTAGACCAGTATAGAGCGAAACGGTTTTACCTGAACCCGTTGGACCTGTAATCAATAACATACCTTGGGGCTTGTCTAATGCTTCCATAAATAAAGCTTTTTGAGCTTCTTCATAGCCTAATGCATCAATACCAAGCATTGCACTCGATGGATCCAAAATACGCAGTACGAGTTTTTCACCAAATAGCGTAGGCAGAGCATTGACACGAAAGTCGATAGCTTTGGTTTTAGAAAGTTTTAACTTGATACGACCGTCTTGTGGGATACGCTTTTCAGAAATATCCATTTGTGACATGACTTTTAAGCGTGATGCGAGTCGATTGGCAAGTTGTAGTGGGGGATTAGTGATCTGACGTAAAACACCATCAACACGATAGCGTACCCGATAAGATTTTTCATATGGCTCAAAATGTAAATCAGATGCACCCATGCGAATTGCATCAACAAGGAGTTTATTTACATATTTAACAATCGGTGCTTCTTCTTCAGATGAGGGTTCGTCATCATCGTCATTATTTTGAGCAAGATCATCACCTGCCATGACATCGACATCAAAGTCATCATCACCAAAATCGAAACTTTCTTCGTGGGTAAAGTACTTGTCTAGAATTTTATTAAGTTTGTCATGCTCGACAATAATTGGTTCAACATTAAGCTTACTATTAAAGCGAATTGCGTCCAGAGCTTCCATATTGGTTGGATCAGTCGTTGCTACATATAAAATGTTGCCACGTTGAACTAAGGGAAGAACCCGATGTTTAGTAAATAGACTGTTATCAACAATGTCTTTTGGAAATTGATCTGAATCAAATGCATCAAGGTCAAATAGAGGTTCGCCAAATTCTGTAGAGATCATTTCGGCAATGATCAATGGTTTAATATTCAGACTTTCGACTAGATAGGTAATAACACTGACTTTATTTTTTTTTGCCTTTTCGACAGCGTCCTGCATTTGCTGAGCTGTGACTAGACCTTCATCGACAAGGCGACGAATATAACCGGAAAAACGTGGTGAACTTTGCTGTAAAGACATCCCCAAACACCTTCATTCATTCATTTTATAATTCGAATAGGAAAATTATACGATTCCTAGAAAAAATATCTATAGTTAAACTTATATATTCATTGGTTATTTTAAGCAAAATTTGAACTGCTCATCTTTTTAAATCAGAACATTGAACCGATGGAAAATATGAGTGTATAGGTATTTTGGTGAAAAAAAACAGTCAGGCACGAAAATATTCATTAAATTTCAAAATTGCGTGTAGAATATGGGCATTTCGATAAAAGGGTTAGATGTATGTCGGGTTCGACGATTATTCCTTGGGTTGTAGGCAATTGGAAAATGAACCCAATGCAGGCTAACACTCAACAACTTGTTCAGCAATTCAAACAATTATTGCAACAAGAAGCGATTTCAGCCCAAGACTGTCATATTGGTGTTGCACCTACGACTTTAACTTTGTCTACTGTACAAACACAACTAGCAGATGCAGTAACGCCTATAGTGACTGTGGCACAAGATGTATCTCGTATTGCAGGTACGGGGGCTTATACAGGCGAAGTGAGTGCTGAGCTTTTGAAAGACAGTGGTATAGAATTTGTATTGATTGGTCACTCTGAACGTCGAGAAATTTTTGGTGACAGTCCTGCCATTTTAATTGAAAAAATGAAAAATGCTTTAGTTGCCGGTTTAACTGTGATTTATTGTGTTGGTGAAACACTCGCACAAAGAGAAGCAGGGCAGGCAGAACAAGTTGTGTTACAACAAATCTGTGATGTTGCGGCTATTGTAAATGGCGATCAGTGGCAGAATATTATTATTGCATATGAGCCTATTTGGGCAATTGGTACAGGTAAAACAGCAAGTCCTGCAGATGCACAAGCCATGCATGCTCACATTCGAGAAGGTTTATTGCAAATTACGCCAGCAGGTAAAGACTTAGCTATTTTATACGGTGGTAGTGTTAAGCCGGAAAATGCTGAAGAGTTGGCTGCATGTCCAGATATCAACGGTGCTTTAGTGGGTGGTGCATCTCTAGATGCTGCCTCTTTTTATAAAATAGCTCAGGCATTTGCCAAAACAAAATAATAGAGGAATTCAGCATGCATAGTTTTGTGCTTATTGTACATATTATTCTCGCAGTATTGATGATTGTACTTATTCTTGTACAGCACGGTAAGGGCGCAGAAGCTGGGGCATCTTTTGGTGGCGGTGGTGCTGCAACTGTTTTTGGTGCATCGGGCTCAGCAAACTTTTTAACCCGTTTAACAGGTATTTTGACTGCATTATTTTTTATCACGAGTTTAACGCTTGCTGTATTTGCAAAACAACAAACCACAGAAGCTTTTGGCTTGAAAACAGTACCAACGACAGAACAAACGACGCTTCCTGCATCGCAGAATTCGAGTGAAACTTCGCCAACCGCACCAAAATAAGGTCAATTGTTGAAATTAAACCTTTCAATTTGATGTGCAAGCTACTAGAATGCGACACAGCTGCGGTGGTGGTGGAATTGGTAGACACGCTACCTTGAGGTGGTAGTGCTTTCGGGCGTGGGGGTTCAAGTCCCCCCTTCCGCACCAACAATGAACCAGATTGTTGGTGTTAGCAGCTAAAAAACACATTGTTGCGGGATGGAGCAGTCTGGTAGCTCGTCGGGCTCATAACCCGAAGGTCGTTGGTTCAAATCCAGCTCCCGCTACCAATTTAATTAAGATGCAACTTAATTAAAAACATGTGATGTGTGAATTTGTAATTTTGTTGCGGGATGGAGCAGTCTGGTAGCTCGTCGGGCTCATAACCCGAAGGTCGTTGGTTCAAATCCAGCTCCCGCTACCAATCAAAATTACATTAATAAATGACGTCTAAGTTTGTGATTTGCAGTTTTGTTGCGGGATGGAGCAGTCTGGTAGCTCGTCGGGCTCATAACCCGAAGGTCGTTGGTTCAAATCCAGCTCCCGCTACCATTTCCTTTTAGGATGCAAACCTAATTGGGTCTAGTTGGAATATTTTTGTTGAAAAATAATTCATATTTAGATATAATTTGCAACGTTAATGCGGGATGGAGCAGTCTGGTAGCTCGTCGGGCTCATAACCCGAAGGTCGTTGGTTCAAATCCAGCTCCCGCTACCAAGTTTCTAAAAAGGCTCACATATAGGTGGGTCTTTTTGCACAGTGGACTACGGTTTTTCTGTGTAACACTAGGGGCGATTACGCCCTTTTTTATTGGCTATCGTGTAGTGTCGATATGAGCCGTATACGGCGTAAAGTTAAAGTGTCATGTTTCACTACTACTATAGTGTGTATGGATCAGGTTTCGGTTGTATAAATAACCGATAAAATCGCGCAAATTGACGAGAGTAAATGAAGCTATCAAATAAAACTCAAGCACTTCAGGACTTAATTGCACCTGCTGTGCAGGCTTGTAACGTAGATCTATGGGGTATTGAATTCAATCCTCAAGGTAAACGCTCCCTATTACGTATTTATATCGATAAAGATATTGATGAGAATGCAGCGCCAGTTTTAGATGAAAATGGTGAACTTGTACAGGGTCGTGGTATTGGCGTACAGGATTGTGTACGTGTGACTCAACAAGTCGGTGCAATGATGGATGTACACGATCCAATTTCGGGTGAGTATGCGCTTGAAGTGTCCTCTCCTGGTTGGGATCGTCCGTTTTTTGAACTTAAACAAATGCAGGCGTATATTGGACAGCAGGTTGCTTTGCGTCTAATTGCAGCGGTCGAAAACCGCCGTAAGTTTCAAGCAAAATTGATTTCTGTTGATCTTGAGAATGAATACATTCAAGTTGAAGTTGAAAATCAACAAGTGCTTGAAATTGATAGCGGTAATATTGATAAAGCGAATTTGATCTATCAGGATTAAACCAGATTTATT
Organism: Acinetobacter sp. 1207_04; assembly: GCF_052850415.1. Taxonomy (NCBI): domain Bacteria; kingdom Pseudomonadati; phylum Pseudomonadota; class Gammaproteobacteria; order Moraxellales; family Moraxellaceae; genus Acinetobacter; species Acinetobacter sp. 1207_04. Next base: position 34,326 of record NZ_VXCQ01000012.1, read on the forward strand.
TAAATTTAACGAATAAGAATTTAAAAAGTAGGTGACTTATGGGTCGTGAAATTCTTACCGTTGCAGAGACGGTCAGTAATGAAAAAGGTGTCAGCCGCGAAGCGATTTTTGAAGCGCTTGAGCAGGCACTTGTCGCTGCAACTCGAAAAAAATATTATGACGGCACGCATGCTGAAGAAGCACAATTGCGTGTAGAAATTGATCGCAAAACAGGTGATTACAGAACGTTCCGTCAATGGACAGTCGTTGCTGATGAAGATCATGAAATGCCTGCATGTCAAGATGCAATTTCTGATATGAATCCTGAACAATGGTCAATTGGTGATGTACGTGAACTAGAAGTACCATCAATTGAGTTTGGTCGTATTGCAGCGCAGATTGCGAAACAAGTGATTGTGCAAAAAATCCGTGAAGCTGAACGTGCTTTAATTGCAGATGCTTACGAAGAAAAAGTTGGTGAGTTAATTTACGGTGAAGTGAAGAAGCAAACCAAAGATGGTTTTATTATTGATCTTGGTGAAAATGCTGAAGCATATTTATCTCGTGAAGATATGATTCCAAAAGAAATGCTTCGTCCAAAACAGCGTATTACAGCAATCCTTTATAATGTAAATCGTGAAGGTCGTGGCGCACAATTGTTGTTGTCTCGTGCTAAACCTGAAATGCTAATTGCATTGATGAAGAAAGAAATTCCAGAAATTTCTGAAGAAATCATTGAAATTAAAGGCGCGGCTCGTCAACCGGGTGTTCGTGCAAAAATTGCTGTGAAGACGAATGACCATCGTATTGATCCAGTCGGTGCGTGTATTGGTATGCGTGGAACGCGTATTCAAGCGGTTCAGTCTGAATTAAACGGTGAACGTATTGATGTTGTAGTTTGGTCTGATGATCCTGCACAGTACATTGCAAGTGCTTTAGAGCCTGCAGATGTGTCGGGTATTGTACTTGACGAAGAAGAACATACAGCGGATATTATTTTTGCAACGAGTGATCAACTTGCACGTGCAATTGGTTCACAAGGTCAAAATGTTCGCCTTGCATCTGAATTGACAGGCTTTAAGCTTAATATGATGCTTGAAGATGAATATCGTGCACGTCAGCAAAATGAGGCACAGCAATATCTTGACATGTTCGTATCTCGTTTAGATATCGAAGAAGATCTTGCAATGGCTTTAGTGGAAATGGGTTTCACTTCTTTAGAAGAGATTGCTTATGTTCCAGCTGAAACATTCGACGAAATTGAACTTGATGCAGAGCTTGTAGAATTATTACAAAGCCGTGCAAAAGAAATTGCTTTGGCGGATGCACTTCAACAGCAAGAAAATATTCAAGAACCGAGCTCAGAACTTCTAGCGATGGAAGGGATTACTTCTGAGATTGCTTATGCATTAGCCGCTCGTGGCGTAATCACTGTTGATGATCTTGCCGACCAAGCAACTGACGATATTTCTGATATCGAAGGTCTTAGTCAAGAAACAGCAGGTCAATTGATTATGAAAGCACGTGAATCATGGTTTAACTAGGAGGTCATACATGACGGATAAGTCAATTCAAGAGTTAGCAGTCAGTGTAGGTCTTCCGGTTGAAAAACTGCTTGATCAGGTTCGCGACGCAGGTCTTCCGCAAAAGAAAGCAGAAGATAAAATTACCACTGAACAGCAAGAAGCATTGGTCAGCCATTTGAAGAAGATTCATGGGCAGGATAATGTAAATGCAGGAAAAATCACGTTGAAACGTACAACTACGAGTACCGCTAAAGTTGCGAGTACTTCAGGTAAAGCCAAAACGATTAATGTTGAAATCCGTAAAAAACATACGTTTACTAAGCCTGATCCTGAACAAATTAAAGCTGAAGCTTTAGCGAAAGCGCAAGCAGAGCCAGCTGTAGAAGCGAAAACTCAAGCTGCTCCAGTGCAGAAAGAAGCTGAAAAAGCTGGAAATTCTGCAAAGGCAAGCCTTGAAAAAATGCGTGCTGCTGCAAAACAGCAAACGGCTGCAAAAGAAACACCTAAAGCAGCAGTTGTTGTAAAGCGTAAATCAAACAACAAACCAATTACTAAAGCGACTGTAAAAGCGATTGAAACGCCTGAACAGAAACGTGCACGTGATGCTGAAGCGGCAAAATTAAAAGCAACTGAAGAAGCAGCACGTAAAAAATCGGCTGAAGAAGCGCAACAGCGTACTCTTGAACAAATGCGTCAAATGGCGACGAAATATTCGTCTGAAGATGCAACTGCAACTATTCGTGTAGTTGATGATTCTCCGTTGGCTGCTGGTCTTGTAGGTCAAGCATACGAAGATTCATTTGCGAAAGAAGATCGTGATATTAAACGCGGTGCGAATACACCAACTGCACGTGCGCCTAAAAAAGGTGGACGTCGTGGTCAAGAAGAGCAAAGCTTTAGCAAGCAACCTAAACGTGGCTTGAAAACAAGTTCTTCAAATAAGCATGGTTTTGAAAAACCTGTTAAGAAACAAGTTTATGATGTTGAAATCGGTGAAACGATTGTTGTTGCTGATTTAGCTGCGAAAATGGCGATCAAAGTTCGTGAAGTTATTAAGTCACTTATGAAAATGGGTGAGCTTGTTACTCAGAACCAAGCGATTGATCAAGAAATTGCAGCGCTTATCGTTGAAGAAATGGGTCATAACCCAGTTCTTGTTTCTGATACGCAAGCTGAAGATAACTTGATGGAAGCTGCTGAAGAAGCGCGTGGTGTACAATCTACACGTGCGCCAGTTGTTACGATTATGGGTCACGTTGACCATGGTAAAACATCGCTTCTTGACCGTATTCGTCGTGCGAAAGTTGCACAAGGCGAAGCGGGTGGTATTACACAGCATATTGGTGCATATCACGTTACTACGGACAAAGGTATTATCACTTTCCTAGATACTCCAGGACATGCTGCATTTACTGCAATGCGTTCACGTGGTGCGAAAGCGACTGATATTGTGGTTCTTGTTGTTGCTGCTGATGATGGTGTTATGCCACAAACTGCGGAAGCAATTGACCATGCACGTGCTGCGGGTACGCCAATCATTGTTGCAATCAACAAGATGGATAAAGAATCTGCTGACCCAGATCGCGTATTGAACGAATTGACAACTAAGCAAATCGTACCTGAACAATGGGGTGGTGATGTTCCTGTTGCAATGGTTTCAGCGCATTCTGGTCAAGGTATCGATGAACTTCTAGACCTTATCTCAATTCAAGCTGAATTGTTAGAATTGAAAGCATCTGAAGAAGGTGCTGCACAAGGTGTTGTTATTGAAGCACGTATTGATAATAGCCGTGGTGCTGTAACGTCAATTCTTGTTCAAAACGGTACATTGAAAGTAGGTGATCTCGTTCTTGCGGGTGCATCTTACGGTCGTGTTCGTGCAATGACAGATGAAAATGGTAAGCGTATTCAATCTGCAGGTCCTTCGATTCCAGTAGAAATCTTAGGTCTTCCAGAAGCGCCTATGGCGGGTGATGAAGTTCTTGTTGTAAGTGATGAGAAAAAAGCACGTGAAGTTGCTGATGCGCGTATGGCACGTGAACGTGAACAACGTCTTGAACGTCAGTCTGCAATGCGTCTTGAAAATATCATGTCATCAATGGGCAAGAAAAATGTTCCTTATGTCAATGTTGTGCTTAAAACTGATGTACGTGGTACTTTGGAAGCGCTTACAGTTGCATTGAATGGTTTGTCTACGGATGAAGTTCGAGTACGTGTGATTGGTTCGGGCGTTGGTGCAATCACTGAGTCTGATGTAACACTTGCTGAATCTTCTGAAGCTGTATTGCTTGGCTTTAATGTTCGTGCAGATAATACTGCGCGTCAGAAAGCAGATGCTGATGGTATTGATATTCGTTATTATTCAATTATTTATCAATTGATTGATGACGTGAAAGCAGCAATGAGCGGTAAGCTTGAACCAGAACATCGTGAAACAATTCTTGGTGTGGCGCAAGTACGTGAAGTATTCCATTCAAGTAAATTTGGTGCAGCAGCAGGCTGTATGGTTCTTGAAGGTGTATTGCATCGTAACAAACCGATTCGCGTATTACGTGATGACGTGGTTGTGTTCCAAGGTGAGCTTGAATCTCTTCGTCGTTATAAAGAAGTGGTTGAAGAAGTTCGTGCAGGCATGGAATGTGGTCTTGCAGTTAAAGGTTATAAAGACATTAAACCACTCGATAAGATCGAAGTGTATGATGTTAAATTGGTTAAACGGAGTCTTTAATGGCGGGTAGTCAACGTCTCAAGCGCATGGCGGATACAGTACAACGTGAGTTGTCTGAGCTCATCCGTCAAGAGCTAAAAGATCCACGCTTAGGTGGTCTTGTAACCATCTCTGCGGTGAAAGTCAGCCCAGACTTAGGTTATGCCGAAGTTTATGTGACCGTAATGGGTCGTGAACTTGGTGATGAACAAAGTGAAGCTGCAAACAAGGAAACACTTGAGGTTTTAAATAAAGCATCAGGTTTCCTGCGTCATGAATTAAGTCGTAATATTAAGACTCGTATAACACCACGTTTGCGATTCCATTACGACAAAACCAATGCATATGGTAACTATATGTTTGGTTTGATTGCTGAAGCAGTGAAGGACTTACCTCCTACTGATGAAGCAAAAAAAGAAGATGAATAAGTTGTATTATGCTTAATAGAAAAGCCACCTTTGGGTGGCTTTTTTGTTTTTTGGGTAATGATATTCTGAGTGTTATGAGGTAGAACTCTTGCAGAAGATAAGCGTAATCTATGGATCAAAAGGAGTTTTTGTCATTAAAGAAAAGATACAATATTTCTCAAAAAACTGTTTAAAATGATTTTATATCAACAAATACAAATAAATAACTGAGGTTTATATAATGAATGCTATAAAAAAAGGTCTTCTTGCACTGACGCTTACAAGTACATTGGTATTTTCAGGTTGTGGTTATAATACTTTACAAGCCAAAGATGAATCAGTGAATGCGGCATGGTCTGAAGTTCAAAACCAATATCAACGTCGTGCCGATCTTGTGCCGAATCTAGTGAATGTTGTAAAGGGTTACGCAACACATGAAGAAAAGGTGCTTACAGAAGTGACTGAAGCACGTGCCAATGTTGCAGGCTTAAAGGTTGATAAAGAAGTTCTAGAAAATCCTGAATTATTTAAAAAGTACCAAGAAGCACAGGCGCAAATGACGAGTGCGTTGTCACGGTTACTTGCTGTGACTGAAAATTATCCAGATTTAAAAGCCAATGAACAATTCCGTGATTTACAAGTTCAACTTGAAGGTACAGAAAACCGAATTAGTACAGCACGGACACGCTATGTTGAAACTGTACAAGATTACAATACTTATGTACGTCAATTCCCGCAGGCAATGACCGCAAAAGTGATTGGAATGAAAACTAAAGAAAACTTCAGTGCCGATAGCACAGCGCAAAAAGCGCCAACAGTGAGCTTTAACTAAGTACTCAATAGTTGAGCTTGAGAGGGTGTATGTCTGATCTGAAAAATGAAATGATCAATAGAAAATCCATGAATATGATATTTTTCATCTTCATAAGTTTTTTGTTTTCTATTTTTATCTCAATTGCACATGCGGAAGTTGCAACAGCAACAGATCAAACAACGGCTGAAGATGCTGTGGTTCTAGGTAAGGTTCTACCGAATCATAACTTACCTATTCCCAATGTAACAGGGCAAAGTCAGCCGACAGCCACAGTAAATACGACTGTACCTGCACAAGAAACAACGCAGACCCAGACATTACCTCAAGTTGCCAATGATATGGCTGCGGGAGAAAATTTTCGACAATTACCTACACTAAATGCTCCAATCATTGATCAGGCAAATATTTTATCTGCGAGTGAAAAACAGCAACTCGAAAATCAAATCCGAAAGATTTATAACCAAGGTAAGGCGCAAATTGGCATTATTATTGTGTCAACGACAGGGCAAGAAAGTATTTTTGATTTTGCGATGCGTGTGGCAGAGCAGTGGAAGCTCGGTTCAGCTAAACAAGATAATGGTTTGCTTATAGCCGTTGCCGTGAATGATCGGCGTATCCACATAGCTACAGGTTATGGGCTTGAAGGAGTATTGCCCGATATTGTTGCCAGTCGAATTATTCGTAATCAAATTACACCTGCATTTAAAAATGGACAATATGGGCAAGGTTTAATTTTAGGCGTAAATGAAATTGAAAAAATTTTAAATATGGATCCTGAAACGGCACAAAAAGCTGCCGATGAATTAAAAGAGCGTCAGGCTCAAGCTGTTCATGAACAAGAAGCTAAAGATAAAGCATTAACGAGTGCATTGGTCATTTTGGTGATTGGTGTGTTGGCATCTTCATTTTTAGGTAATCGTTTAAGTGCGGCAGTTGCGGGAGTAACAGGTACGGCAGCAGGTTTGATTTATGGCGCAGGTATTATTACTAGTTTGATGATGGGTTTTGGTATTTTCTTTTTAATTTTAACTTCACTCGCACAACTTATTTTCCAAATGTTTTTATCAGGTGGTGGTCGAGGAGGGCGTGGTGGTGGCTTTGGTGGCGGAGGAGGCTATAGTGGTGGTGGTGGAGGTTTTGGTGGAGGAGGTGCATCAGGCTCATGGTAACTAAAACAGATACAACAGAACTTGTTACTGAACCGAATTTACAACAGCGTACAGTACCGAGCTTTAAGCGATGGTTGAAACACTTTGTGTATATGCCTGCATCAAAACGCTACTTTAGCAAAGTGGATCAAACTGCGATTGCAGAAGCAGTGAAACAGGCTGAAATGGGGCATTTTGGTGAAATTCAGGTGGTCATAGAAGGACATATTCCTGCATCATCAGCTTACTATCAAAATACTCGATTGCGGGCACAACAACTCTTTGCTGAAATTGGTGTATGGGATACTGAATATAACAGTGGTGTGTTGTTATATTTAAACTTGTGTGAACAACAGGTTGAAATAGTGATTGACCGTGGGATTCACCAAGCGACAGAAGCCCAAGTTTGGCAAATAATTTGTAATGCGATAACGCTCAAGCTAAAAGAAAAGCACTACAGAAAAGCTGTTATTGATGGCGTTTCTGAAATTGGGCAAGTGTTGAATCAATTTTATGATCAGCAGATGAGTAAAAATGAGAATGAGTTAACAAATAGTCCAATTATATTGAATTAAATCTAATTTTTACTGACCAAAAATGTCACTTTTTTACACAAAACTACGAAAGTACACAATTCAGAAAAAAAACCTTGAAAAGCTTAGCTAAAAAACTAGAATAAGGATTGTGTTAAAGGTTGATATGTTTTTACTCTAATATGTTGGCTTTAAAAGAAAATTGCTGAAAAGCGATAAAAATTTATAATTTGGAGAATGTTATGAAATCAGTTCAAAAGGGTTTCACCCTTATCGAGTTAATGATCGTTGTTGCGATTATCGGTATTCTTGCTGCGATTGCGATTCCACAGTACCAAAACTATATTGCTAAATCACAAGTTAGCCGTGTAATGGGTGAATTAAGCTCAATTAAAACAACAATTGAGACTTGTATTTTGGAAGGTCGTACAACTCCAATTAATACTGGTAATCCAACTAGTACACAATGTTTGGTAGGGGCTACAGAATCTAATCTTTTAGGTGCTGCAACAACTATTTATCCAGGTTTGTCTATTGATATTCCAGCTGATGCAGTATCTGAAGGTACAGTACAAGGAACATTTGGTAATAGTGCTGCAACAACTATCAAAACTAAAACTTTAACTTGGACACGTGATGTAAATGGCTCATGGTCATGTGCTACAACTGTAGATGCGAAATTTAAACCTGCAGGCTGTGCTGGTTCATAATTTAATTTGGACTTTATTGAAAAAGAAGAGGCTTAAAGCCTCTTCTTGCTTATATAATAGGAAAATGAAATATTCTTCTATGTCTCAGTTAAAGTGTATCTTGCTTAATTTACTCATTGTTTTTATTCCAAATATTTTAATGTTTCTATTGGCATATTTAGTAGGTGCAGAGAGATCATTGGTCAATGTTGATTATTTTATTACATTGTTATTTTTAGTAATTAATCAGCGAATTTTATTTGTATTGGCTTTTTTTATCATATTTTTCATTGATTTTTTAGGGATTTTTTCCCAAATTTTTCCATTTATTCGTATTTATGATATTTTTTATTTACTTAAATTTTCTTTTATTTCATCGACAACTTATAAATTATATGGATGTTTTTTAGTTTGTATCTTTATATTACAGTCTTGGTTAATCGTAAAAAATTCACAATATTTACATGCGAAAACATTGTTGGTCATGTTTAATATTTTTATTTTAATCTATGCCTATGAAGTTAACTTTCAAGAAAGCCAAAATAATACTATTAGCAGACGGAATGCTGACTACTTGGTTGTGTCGCAAACGATTAATTATATCGAATTTACCAAAAATGGCTTTGTGCAAAATTATAACAGTGAGGGCAATGCTTTTGCAGACAATAAGGTAACAGGTGCAACGGCAGACTTATTTAACACCTTGCCAACCCATCAAAAGGTTCTGCTGATTGTCAATGAATCATGGGGTGAACCAGTGAATCCTAGCATACAGCAACAAGTTCTTCAGCCATTATTATCAGACGAAAAATTACTGAATATCAAACGTGGTCGTTTAGATTTTACAGGTTTTACCATTGCAGGTGAACTACGTGAATTATGTCAAAAAAGCCCAATTCATTTTAACCTTAAAGATACTGTAAATGGCTTTGGAGGCTGTTTACCTCATCGTTTTGTCAAACATGGCTATCAAACTACCGCAGTACATGGTGCTTTAAGTTTAATGTATGATCGACGTTATTGGTATCCACGGGCAGGATTTAAAAAAATGCTGTTCCGTGATCAAGGTTTAAACTTACCAGAATCTTACTGTTATTCTTTCCCTGGTAATTGTGATCGAGATATTGCAAAAAAAATTGACCAAGAATTTCAAACTGATGGTAAACAATTTATATATTGGCTGACCTTAAATACTCATGCAACATATGATGAACGGGATTTAATGGTAGATTATTTTCAGTGTGATCAATTTAAAATTAGGCAAGATTCGATGAGTTGTAGAAATTTAAAATTACAAACACAATTTTTTGACACCTTATCTCAATTAGTAAATAGTCCTAATTTACGCGGTGCAAAAGTGATTGTGGTGGGTGATCATGAACCGCCAATTATTGAAAATGAGACTTCTGTATATAAAGTCAGTACAGTTCCATTTATTGAATTTGAAGTGGCTGATGTTGGGCAATAATAAATATATAGAACGTGTAAAGAGATAGGTTAGTCAGGTAGCAATGATGAATAAAAACTACATAAAAATGTTTATATTTGTGCTGTTCTCTTTGGTGGTTATTATGGGAACCGCTCACTATATTTTAATTGATCGTATTGGGTTTTGGCGCATGGTCTATCCTTTACAAGCGCAATTTGCACGTTGGAATATTCGATGTAGTGAAAATGCTCCAGATTGGATGCAAGACAGTTTAAAATATATAATTCGCAATCAGAAAAATTTATCTAATCAAATTGCTTATTTAGATCACCAAAAAAAATTACATACCTGTGAAAGTGGTTGGAAAGGGATAGTGATTTTTTCAGAACATTTAACTGTTAATGATCGTTTTCGTTATGCCAGTATGACTAAATTAGTGACCAATGATGCTATTCTTCAGTTGATACGGCAAAAGAAATTGCAACTTAACGATAAAATGGTCAGTTTTTTTGATGAATTAAATGCTGAAGATTTTAAAGATGCACGAGTTAAAGATATTACAATTGGAGATTTATTACAACAACGTTCCGGCTTTGACCGTATGCAAAGTGAGGATGTGGTCTTTGCTATGAATAAAAAACCGTGGTGTCCAAGCAAATTAATGCAATTGGTGAAATTAAAATTGGATTTTGATCCCAATCAAAAATATGCCTATGATAATCGTAATACTTGTCTATTGGGGGCGGTAATTGAGCGTGTAACAGGGCAGCCTTATCGAAACTATATTCAGGATCAGTATCAGCTTGAGTCAAGAAATATTAAATTTATTAGAAATTTTTACTATCCAGATGAAGTGAATTATGATTTTAGAAATAATGATTTTTGGATGCCATCTCAAGATTTATCATTCGATTTTAATGCATTATCTTCTTCCGCAGGATTGTCAGGTAGCGCAGAAGCACTAGTTAAGCTGATTGATCCTATGTTGGTACAATCTCCTTTAAGTATTATGTCAATTGCACAAGATAATTTAGCACAGTGTCAAATTTTTACTTTTAAGTCCTGTAATGGTTATGGTATGTGGCAGTATAAACCTACAGCGCAACAACCTGTAATGTATTTTAGAAATGGTGGATTTCCTGCGGTCACTTCATTGGCAGTGGTGACTGAAGATAAACGCGTAATGGTTTGGATTGGAAATGGTGCAACATTGTATGGTCAAAATCATGATGAAAACATGTTAGAAAAATATTTTTATAGTATTTTACTACAAAAATAATATGATTGAGTCAAATTATTTTATGAAAAATTAATTAAATTAATATAAGTGGTTTTTATCTAATATTGAGTGTTTTATAATAGAGCAATCGAAAATTTAGTATCAAAAAATGACAAAACGTATTCACTTTTTTTTGGGGCATTTAAGTAGTTCGGTAATAGCTGCGCTGATAATTTTAACCCTTGTATTTTTTGTTTGGTATCCTGCACCTTTGGCACAGGCTGAAGGTGTGACTCATATCTTTTTACTGCTGATAGCAATTGATGTAATAGTTGGACCGCTTTTAACTTTATTAGTGTATAAGGAAGGCAAAAAAACCTTAAAAATGGATTTAAGCGTTATTATTGTTATGCAAGTGATGGCTTTAAGTTATGGTATGTACAGTATTATCCAATCACGCCCTGTTTGGATTGCACAAAATGGAGATATATTCCAATTAGTGCGCGCTAATGTAGTGGATAAAGCAAACCAAAATCAAGCCAAACCAGAATATCAACATAATGGTTGGTTTAAACCTCAGTGGGTTGCTGTGGATGAAACCAATTCAAAATATGAAAGTTATGGTGAACAAACGCTTGTTCCAAATTTATATACAAACTTAAGTCATGCAAATACACGAATTATACGAAACTCTCAACCTCTAGCAACTTTAAATCAATTTAATGACCCTAGAGAGGTGCAAAAAATTTTACAACAGTATCCAATAGCAACAACATGGATGCCTTTACGTACAACGGATTTAGGTGTCACAGTATTGGTTGATGCTCAAGGCGCAGTTGTAAAAGTAGTTAATTTACGTCCTTGGAGGGAGTAATTTATATTCTATTTGATTATGAAATGACAAAAGTTGACACTATTTAACATTCTTGTGATATTTGTTATGTATTTATAGCTAAATGTTAAATTTATATTATCATTTAAATAATATTTTAATATAAAAGCTGATTGTTGTCATGAAGCATAATTTTGGTTTTACACTTATTGAGTTAATGATTGTTATTGCAATTATTGGTGTTATTAGTGCTATCGTAATTCCTATGTACCAAAATTATGTTGTTAAATCTCAGATTACATCAGCAATAGCTGAATTAAATGGCGCTCGTCCTCAATATGAATTAATTATAAATGATGGATCAGCCTCGAATGCACCTAGTTTTACAGTTGATAATATGTTTTTTTCTACTACATCAAATATATGTAAATATGTTGTTTATGCTCCTGTTATTGGTGTTTCAAATCCGGCTTTGGAGTGTAAGCTAATAAATGTCAGTTCTATTTTAAAAGGGCAATCAGTGTATTTAAACAGAGTAAAAGATGGTACGTGGCTATGTAGTACTTCTATTGGAATTGAAAAAAAATATAAGCCTGTTTATTGCATATAAAGATTGATTTCTTGTTTTAATAATCTAAGTCTCTTAAAAACTGCATGTATAATACCCGCAGTTTTTTTATTCCGCATCCCCCAATGAAAGCCTACTTCTATACGCTATCCGTTATGCTCTTTGTTGTAGCATGCTTGTTGCCGTTTCATAAAACTCCTTGGACAACATTTGGTAGTGAAATGCTGACTTTTTTGTCAGCTTGTGCACTAGTTTTAGCAACGATTTACAAAGAAAAATTTAGTATTGCAAAACCACAATGGTTGCTTGCACTATTTTTAACGATACCAACAATACAACTACTCGCAGGGCAGATTCTATATTTTAGTAATGCACTACTTTGTACTGCTTATATCTTATTTTTCTGGGTCATGATCGTGACTGGCTATAACCTTGCACAGCAGCAAGGACGAGTCAAAGTTTTTAAACTTTTTAGTAGTGTGGTTATCATCATTGGTTTGCTTTCATGTGTAATTGCAATTTTACAGTGGTTACAACTCAATACTGCATTTTATCCGTATATGAACATCTTAAAGGGTAATCGTCCATACGCTAATTTTGCTCAACCGAATAATCTAGCAACATTTTTAACCATAGGATTGTTTGGAGTATTATATTTTTATGAAAAACGCATTGCTCCAAGTCTTGTACTTGTCCCTATGGCTTTGATTTTTATCTTAACGATTGCACTAACTCAGTCTAGAACAGCTTGGGTGGTATGCTTATTTACACTTGGTTATTTAGCGATTAAACAATTTGGACAAGCAAAGCGATTTGGATTTCTTAAATTGCTTACTTGGGTTGGTCTTTTCATCGGGATTATTTTTGTTTTACCATCATTAAATCAATTGATTGAAAGTATTTCACCTGCTCAGGTGACTGAAACAGTGTCTGTTGTAGAGAGAGCATCTTCTGGTTATTTACGTTTAGATATGTGGAATCAGGCTTTAGTTGCGATTACACAGCATCCTTGGGTGGGCTATGGTTGGAATCAGACAGGAATGGCACAAATTGCAGCATTCGATTTGTATCCATCCCATGAGTGGTATAAGAGCGCACATAACATTGTTTTAGATTTACTCATTTGGAATGGTATTCCATTGGGTGGTCTAATCTTACTGTATTTTACAGGATGGTTATATTGGCTGAATAAGGGTGTGCGTGATATTGAGTCAATTGTTGCAACGCTTATGGTCTGCGCTATTCTGATTCATGCAATGTTGGAATACCCAATTCACTATGCTTATTTTTTATTGCCTATGGGATTTTTACTCGGTTTTATCCAGTCACAATATAAAGATTTACCTGAATTTAATTTAAAGCCTGCCATTGTGTATGGGTTTGCAATCCTGAGTTTAATTGTTTGTGCAATGGTTTATCGTGATTATGGCTTGTATAAACAGCAAAGTGTTTTGGTCAATAAGAAGCAACCTTTGACTGTGGAACAGCAACAAGTTCTTGATCAAAAGCTTTGGATCTTGACGCAGTTTAATGATCGTATTTGGTGGGTTGGTTTAAATTCTGCAACGAAATTAAGTGAGCCTGAACTAGAGCATATCCGTTTAATGGTAGCGAACTTAGCTTCTCGTTATGATATTGAAAAATATGCTCAAGTCTTAGCGTATAACGGTAAAGTCAAAGAGGCTCAACATCAATTGTGGATTCTCAAAACGTTGCATGGGCTTGATAAAAAGTATGAAGATTTACTACCAAGCTCGACTGTTAAATAAGTTATTGTACGCCTTGATATAAAAAATCCCCAATTGTTTGGGGATTTTTTATATTTGGCAATCGAAAATTACATTTGGCTTTGAATGTAATTTTCAATGCTAACTGACTCAATCAGATCAAGCTGAGTGGTGAGCCAATCCCAATATTCTTCTTCTTTTTCTAGAATTTCCTGAATCAAATCACGCGTAACGTAATCTAAACTTTTTTCAGCTAAATCAACGGTAATTTTGAGGGCTTCAATATTTTCTTTAACTTTACGTATATCGCAGGTAAGTACTTCGGCAGTATGTTGCCCAATATATAATTTACCCAAATGCTGTAAATTTGGTAAACCTTCAAGAAATAAAATACGCTCAATAATTTTATCTGCATGTTTCATTTGACGAATTGATTCTTTATATTCAGCAGAACCCAATTGCTCAATACCCCAGTCATTAAACATACGTGAATGTAAAAAATATTGGTTAATAGCTGTGAGGTGATGATAAAGCACTTGATTGAGTTGTTGAATGACATCGCGATTGCCTTTCATGGTCAAAGCTCCTTTCGAATTATATTGAGCCTTAAAAATTAAGGCAGATCTTGAGCTTATATTAGCGTGCTTTGCATAGGCTTAGAAGTGATTTATAGAACGGCAAATGAAAATCGCAATCAAACGCATAAAAGACTGTAATCAATTAAAAAAGAAAGTGTGTGTTCAGATAAAAAATAACCCGCTCTGAGTCGGAGCGGGGGAGGAAGATGATCCGTGGATCATAGAAAACTTAAATTATTATTGGTTATAGTTAAAATTTATTCATTAAGCTGCAATTGATATGCGCCCAGCAATTTCAGCTAACTCTTCATTGATAATACTTTTTGCTTCGGGTGCGCAGCGACCACAACATGTGCCAAGATCAAGCAAGTCGCGAATTTCACGATAGCTTTCAGCGCCATTTGCAACGGCGTCTTTAATATCTTGATCTGTAATGCCACGACACAAACAAACGTACATGAGAATGAACCACAGTATTAAATGCGATAATAGATATTATTGATAATTATTATCGTTTGTCAATGAAATTCATTTAGATATATGTAAATATTAATTGAGTTTTTAGATAAAAAAATACCACCTGATTGGTGGTATTTTTTTATTCAATATAATCAATAATTTATTTTTTGATCAGTTTTATATTATGGATTGATGATCACAATACCATCCATTTCAACCAGTGCATTCTTTGGTAGGCTTGCAACACCTAATGCTGCACGTGCAGGATAAGGTTGAGCAAAATATTCGCCCATAATTTGGTTGACCAATTGGAAATTCGATAAGTCGGTTAAAAAAATGTTGAGCTTTGCAATATCTGCAAGCGAGCCACCCGCAGCTTCACAAACTGCTTTTAAGTTATCAAAAACACGACGGATTTGTGCTTCAATGCCTTCAACCAATTCCATGCTGTATGGATCTAAACCGATTTGACCTGAAAGATACAGTGTATTGCCGACTAAAATCGCTTGGGAGTAGGTACCAATTGCTGCGGGTGCATTTTCTGTATGGATCACTTGGCGGGACATTGACTTCTCCTTAGTTTCAACTCAATCCATCATAAGCGATGGATTGTATTCATGAAAGCATCAATTGTTTAAAATGATGGAACCATGGGTCAGACTGCTTTGGAAATCTCAGGTAGCGATACAGGCATAGCTAACCGTGATATGCGTGGGAAACCAAATTGCATGCGTAACTCACGAATAATTTGTGCGATCTGACGGCGATTGTTTACGACAATGTCGACATAGGTTTTATTTTCATGCGTGCGAACAGATTCAACCCCAGTTTTAGATTTTCTACATAAATAGATCAGTTCTGAAATTTGTTCATCATTGAGCACCATTTCAATGCTTAAATAAGCAGTGAAGTTGACGTCTTCATCTTCTGCTGTCCATTGAAGTGGCATGATATTTTCAGGATGTAGATGCTGTTCATGTAATAAATTATGACAACGTGCACGGTGCACAATGAGTCCACGACGTGATAAATGCCCTTGGATTGGGTCACCCTGCACAGGGTTACAACAGTGGGCATATTTAACATCTACGCCCTCAGTACCCTGAATTAAACGATTTGAGTGTACTTGTCCATCATTTTGCGTTTGAACAAATAAATGATTTGCGACCAATTGAGGTAATAAATCACCAACAGCGATTTGCTCAAATAAAGTATCTTTATTTGGGATATGACGCCATTCGAGTAAATCTGCCCAATCTTCATCG
Organism: Acinetobacter sp. 1207_04; assembly: GCF_052850415.1. Taxonomy (NCBI): domain Bacteria; kingdom Pseudomonadati; phylum Pseudomonadota; class Gammaproteobacteria; order Moraxellales; family Moraxellaceae; genus Acinetobacter; species Acinetobacter sp. 1207_04. Next base: position 50,206 of record NZ_VXCQ01000012.1, read on the forward strand.
GATAAGTCTTTAATTGAGCGATTAAAGAGTTTTAGAGCACGATTTAAGGCTTGTTGTCCAACGAGGCGTTGTTCATCAATATCTTGTTCACGCAAAATATTTTGAATAGAGCGACGAGCTTTTTGAGTATTGACGAAACTCAGCCAATCTGGATTAGGGGTTGCAAGTACATCGGTAATGACCTCGATGACTTGACCACTTTGTAAGGGCGTTGAAAGTGGTTTAAGTTCACCATTAATTTTTGCACCAACGGCATGATTACCTAAAAATAAACTTGCAGAATAGGCAAAGTCCACTGCTGTTGCACCTTGTGGTAATTCGTGGAGTTGCCCGTGCGGTGTGTAGACCCAAATTTTTTCTTGATGTAAGTAATCAAGTAAATCGCTAAATGTCGTTTTAGCACATTCTCCACCAACCAATAGGTTGAGATTTTTCATTGATGCTTGAATAGCTGAGCGACAAGCTTGAGGTGCATTTTCACCGAGTACAACACCAAAACGAGCAGCTTTACGCATAAGTTCAGTTTGTATCGTTAGCGATAATGTGGTTTTCTCACCTTTTAGCCGTAATATCAGTGATTGATTACCACCAGGAAGTGGACGTCGGATATGATCTTGATAGCTAATGATTTGGAAATTTTCACGTAGAGCTTCAACTAAGCGATCACAATCTGCGATGCTCTGTAAAATGATTTCAAAAGCATGACTATGGGTAAGTTCTTGTAAATCAATTTCATTTTTTACAAAATGACGTAAAAGCTCAATATTATTATTTTTCTTTTTAATACGACCTTGTAGGTTGTAAACATTGAGTAGGTCAGCTAATTTTTGTTCCCAAACCGTTTGGTATTGACAACGTTCAGGTTTGGTTTTGAGTAAATTTTCTTGGACATTGTTATACATGTCGAGGTCAAGATTTTGATAACACAGATGTTCAAGGTTATCTGCCATTTCATTCATACCAACAAGACGTGCCATAGGTACAAAGATATCAAAGGTTTCTTGTGCAATACGTGCACGCTTATCTGGGCGTAATGCACCAAGCGTAGTCATATTATGATAGCGATCTGCAAGTTTAATAATAATGACACGTGGATCTTGTAGTGTAGCTTGCAGAATTTTTCGGAAACTTGCCGCTTTGTTATATTCTTTATCGCTTGAATGGCTAAGTTTAGTCACACCATCAACCAGTTCAGCAACTGTACGTCCAAATTTATTGGCAATATCATCCTTACTGAAATCAGTGTCTTCAATCACGTCATGTAGTAGAGCAGCCATGAGTGTTTCGGCATCCATACGCATATGAGCAAGGATGCAGCTGACTGCAATTGGATGCAGAATGTAAGGTTCACCACTTTTACGGGTAATACCGTCGTGTGCTAGATCGGCATAATCACAGGCCAAAAGAACTCGCTCGATTTCGCTTGGTTGAAGATAAGCGTCGATAATTATATTGAGCTGTTGTTTGGCTTGGCTGACCTGTGGGCCTGGCATAAAACACCTATTAAAAATCTAAAAACTGACAACATTTTTTCAATCTAACAATGAAAACGATCTTGGCGTGCTTGTCAATTTTTTAAAAGAGGGAAACATTATTTTTTTTAACAAATATTTGTTAATTTGTCTAATGATTCACAATATTTTTTTAAATAAAAAAGCCTGGTTAGAAAACCAGGCTTTTAAGACCGTTTACTCTTATTGGAAAGAGAAACCATCTAAATTCAAACTGCTTGCAGAAAGTGCCATATCAAGACTAGACGTTTGATAATCCTGCTCACGTTGTTTTAGGATATCTTTGTTGACATGACCAACTGCAATTTCACGTAAAGCTACAACAGTAGGTTTATCATTATCCCATTCAACAGTAGGTTCAATGCCTTGACGTGCCAATTGACGCGCGCGTTTGCTTGCCACAAGTACAAGCTCAAAGCGGTTGTCTACATGGTCTAAACAATCTTCAACAGTTACGCGTGCCATAGGGATTCTCGTTATGGGTAAATTTTAAATAGACTGCTCAGTATAAAATGCTTTCACTATAGACTCAAGGTTTTCTATGATTGATACTCTTTTTGATATATCAATCTATTGAATCTATAGGAAAAATAAATTATTTCTGTTCAAGTAACTAAAATCTTTAAATCACATCAAAATTATTTACTTTGTGGCGTAATTAACTTTTCAATTAAGGCTTGATGACGAGCACTTTGTTGACTGAGTTTTAAGCGATTAGCATTAATGACTGATTCAAGATCATGTAATGCTTTATTAAAGTCATCATTGATGATGATGTAATCAAAATTGACATATTGCTGCATATCTTCAACAGCACAGCTCAAACGGTGCTCAATGACTTCAACAGTGTCTGTACCACGGTTTGACAAGCGTTGACGTAAATCAAATTGTGTTGGCGGTAAAATGAAAATCTGTTTAGATTCAGGAAAAAGTTTACGAACTTGCTGTGCGCCTTGCCAGTCAATTTCAAGTAGAACATCATGACCCTTTGTCAACTGTTCACGAACAGTTGCTTGTGCGGTACCATAATAGTTACCAAATACTTCTGCATATTCGATAAAACCACCTTGACCCACTTGATCTAAGAAATTTTCTTTTGAAGTAAAATGGTAATGAACACCGTCCAGTTCGCCAGGTCGTTGACCACGGGTCGTATGAGAAACAGAAACGTGTAAATTACTGACACGCTCAAGCAACGCTTTCACGAGAGATGTTTTGCCTGTTCCCGATGCCGCAGAAACGACAAACAATAGACCCGACATGATATTTTTCCTGATATGATAAAATATCTTCTCTATTTTAGAGTAGACGAACATCAAACAAAACAGTTTTTGTAAATTGTTTACATATAATTGATCAAGTTTTTCCAAAAAATGTTATGAACGCTGAGGACACTATGGAAATTGTATTGGCTAATCCACGAGGCTTCTGCGCAGGTGTAGACCGTGCAATTGCCATCGTCAATCGAGCTTTGGAGTGTTTTAATCCACCGATTTATGTTCGCCACGAGGTGGTACATAATAAGTTTGTGGTGGATGACTTACGTCAGCGTGGGGCAATTTTTGTCGAAGAGCTTGATGAAGTGCCTGATGATAATATTGTTATTTTTAGCGCACATGGTGTATCAAAAGCAGTACAGCAAGAGGCTGATCGCCGAGGCTTAAAAGTATTTGATGCGACCTGCCCATTGGTCACAAAAGTGCATATTGAAGTCACCAAATATGCTCGTGAAGGTACTGAAGCCATTCTTATTGGTCATGAAGGACATCCTGAAGTTGAAGGTACAATGGGGCAATATGATAAGAAAAAAGGCGGTGAAATTTATTTGGTTGAAGATGAGGATGATGTCGCTGCTTTAGCTGTTAAACATCCTGAAAAAGTTGCTTTTGTTACGCAAACGACATTGTCGATTGATGATACAGCTAAAGTAATTGATGCTTTGCGCCAAAAATTCCCATTGATTCAAGGGCCTCGTAAAGATGATATTTGCTATGCCACGCAGAATCGCCAAGATGCGGTACGTGATTTAGCAACTCAGTGTGATGTGGTACTTGTTGTTGGTTCACCAAACTCATCAAACTCAAATCGTCTACGGGAACTTGCCGAGCGTATGGGAAAACAGGCCCATCTTGTAGATAATGCCGATGAGTTGAAGCAAGAATGGTTTAACGAGACAAGTAAAATTGGGGTGACTGCTGGTGCATCTGCACCTGAGATTTTAATTAAGCAAGTCATTCAGCGTTTGCAAGATTGGGGAGCGACTTCACCACTAGAATTGAATGGTCGTGAAGAAAATATTACTTTTAGCTTGCCGAAAGAATTACGTATTCATGTGACGCAAGCTTAAATTTTTATTCTAAATTTTAAGCGGATAATTGTGATTATGCAGTTATCCGCTTTTTTATACCCTTTGTCATACATGTATTGGTTTTGTAAAAAAATAAGCTATGATTTGTAATAGGATAAAGTTTTGTTGTGGGGGCAAAATGAAAAAAAATAATGGGTTCACGCTGATTGAAATGATGGTCACGATTGCAATTTTTGCAATTATCGCTGCTATGGCTGCACCAGCATTTGGCAAAATGGTTACTCGTCAAAAATTAAATAGTAATACTCGGGCATTTGTCAGTGCTTTTAATTTAGCAAAGTCTCAAGCCGCGACTTTAAGAGCATCTGTAGCTGTTTGCCCAGATAAAACCCCCGCAGGTTTAGACTATACCCGTAAGAAATGTGCTGAAGATGCAATTCCAAATTATGCAAGTTTAACGGCGATTAATAAGATCAATGCTCAGGAAAACCGTGTGATTTTAGTTGCAGTTGATAAAAATGTGGAATTGAAGTCCGGCAGCACAACAAAAGTTGTTTTTAATGAAGTTGGTTCTAGCGGTTCTGAGCAGACAATGAGTCTGTGTGCAGGAAAAGAATTGCGAACATTAACGATTTTGGCATTAGGTAATGTCACACAGACAACAGGAACCTGTTAAATGATAATAATAAAACATCAAAAAGGTGTAGGCCTTATGGAAGTATTAGTAGCATTACTTTTACTTGCTATCGGTGTATTGGGTTATACGGTTTTACAACTAAGGGCTGTAGACGCATCTTCTGAAGCTTTATCTCGCTCTCAGGGAATGCTTATTTTAAGAGGTCTGGCTGAAAATATTCGTGCTAATCCAGCAGGGCAGGCAAGCTATCCAGCTACAGTGCGTAATTATACAACAAGCACAGTTGCCCCAACTGTTCCATCTGTAAATTGTTTTAATCCTACAACTGCTTGTACACCAGCAGAGATGGCAAATTATGATGCCTATAATGTTGCAAAGTCAGCATTTGATATAGGTATGACTGTAACTATGGCAGATTGTCCAGGTGTTTCGGTTGCACCAATTAAGCGCCAATGTTTATTTATTGGATGGGATGATACTACTTTTACAGCAACAGCTACGACTGCGGATGTGACGAGTTGTATGTCTAGTGCGGGTATTTATACACCATCTTCTAGATGCCTCATGATGGAGGTATATTAATGAATATTAATAATATGAAAAAAAATACTCAAAATGGTTTTACATTGCTTGAGTTAATGGTTGCACTCGCTTTAGGTTTAATTATTTCTGCTGCTGCAATTCAGTTGTTTATTGGCGGTTTTTTAACATCTAGGATGCAGGAGGCAAATGCTGAGTTGCAAAATAGTGGTGTTTTTGGCTTGGATTATATTGCTCGAGATATTCGACTTGCAAATTACGGTGTTACTCGTCCTGATTTAAATGATCAAACACCATGGGGTGGTATTGTTTTAACAGCAATTAATGCGACAGATACTTCAACAAACATTCCTTATCCAGCAGGAGCGCCATTTGTTTCGGTTGGTTTGTTAAGCCATAGTCTAGGAAGTGGTGAAGCCGTTAGCAATGTAAAAAATGAATGGCAAGGTTTGTCAAATGTAAATCTACCAAGTGACCAACTTACGATTCAATTTGTTGCACCAAATGCTATGGTAAATTGTGAGGGTTTGGATGTACAAGAGGGAGATTATGTTGTTCAGCGTTATTTTTTGCGCCGTGATCCTGCTGACGCGACAACAGGTACAAATTATGCTTTAGCATGTGATGCAAATACACCAACACCAATTGGAACAGCGGCTGTTGCTCAACCGACATCAATTACGGGTTTTGGTGGTGCAGGTCAAATTATTATGCCTCGAGTAGATCACTTCACGGTTCAATTAGGTGCTCGAAGTGCAAATAATAATTTAGGTTATTATACAATTAATGAGTATCGTAAAGTAGCAAAAGCAGCCCGTGCGAAAGCACCTGCAGAAGCAGCACCGAGAATAGTTTCTATAAAAATGGCAGTCTTGGTGAGATCGCTGGATGATACTAAAAATAAAAATATAGATTTAACAAAGCCTGTTTCGATGTTGAATCAAAATGTCACATTAACTGATGATAAAACTCAATATGCAAGAAGGGTGTATACAACATCTATTGCGATTCGTAATGGTATGGGGGTGCCTAGATGAATATAAACTCTAGATTAATGAGGCACTCTCAACGGGGTGCAACCATGATTGTCGTTTTGATTATGCTGGTATTGCTGACACTTGTTGGGATTATGGGCATACGAACAGCAATGACTTCTTTAAGTATCGCAACGAATAGTCAGGTAAGTCAGCTCGTTGCTCAAAGTAGTGATACGCCTAGTAATTATTTTTTAAATGGTTCTGATTATCAAAATCTAACAACTTTAACGACAGTTGTTGGGCAAGCAATTGCTTTACATAAAGACAGACCTGGGCGTGAAGTAGTTTTCTGTTATAGACCGACAGGAAAAGAAAGAATTGATAGTGCATTTGATACGACAGTTCTAATACCACCTGATAAAAGTGCGGATTCAGACACAAAAGCAACGATTGATTCGGTTTATACAGACAGGGCAGGTTTTTGTGATTTAACTAAAGATTTTGGTAGCTCACGTGAAGCTGTGGTGACACAAGTCTCGGTAAAAGTTGTTTCCGAACCAGGTGCTGTTATTGGGGCTGCTTTGGAGAGGGGATCTAATCAAGCTGTTGGAGCTACAGAAACTAAAGATAAAGTTGAGGCTACTGTTCGTGTTACTTCCACTGCAATTATGCCAAGTTTTGCGAGAGAAAGTATTTCAGATATTCAGCAAAAATGCATAGGTAATGGCAGTAATGTAGGATACATCAATGACAATCTTGGGGCAGATTTGACAGGTAAGATGACTGTAGCAGGTTGTCTATCTAGTTATGGAATTCCATTAAGTACACAGGTTCAGGAATTTGAACTTAGAACTCGTGATATTCAAACTGAAGCACCGATTTAAATTGGGAGAATGACAATGAAAAATCAAAAAAATAGGTTCATTCCTGAAATGAAGCACACACAATTGAGTCGGGGAATAACATTTGCTTCAGCTTTTATGGGGACAATGTTAATAACCTCTTCTGTTGTACAGGCAAGTGATTTACAGATTTATGCGAACCCAACAGCAGGTAAAAAAACAATTGTGATGATGTTGGATACATCAGGTTCAATGAGTCCTTCTCAGAATAACTATCGTGAAGATCGGATTCAAACTTTAAAAAATGGGATGAATACTTTTCTAAATAGTACGAACCCTATTTTAAATGATGTTCGAGTAGGTCTTGGACATTATTCGGTTGGTGGGAATGGTAAGTCAAGTCGAATATTGGTGGCTGCTGAACCACTCGGAGTGGCTGGTTCAGCACAACGTATTGCATTAAAAAATGCTATTGCAAGTTTATCAGCCTCTGGTGGTACACCAACAGCACATGCATATGCAGAAGCAGCAGCATATCTGATGGGGACAACAACTACAGGTACTGGAGAAATTGCCAAATATATTTATCGACAACAAGATCAAACAACGAATTATTATTCTTGTCCTACAGGCTATCCTTATTTTAGCTCTTCAAATGCTCGATGTTATGTACGATCAAATTTTTCAGGCGGTAATGTTAAAGCCACTTTAACGAAGACAGAAACCGTTACTAATTATTATTCATGCAGTAGTTATAATAATACCGATGTAAATAATGGAATTCAAAGTTGTGCAACTTGGGTAAAACTTACAAATAATCCTTCAGCAGATGAATTGGCTAAGTATGAAGTATTAGAAACATCTGAAGGTATTATCTACACTCAAGGTGAGATCCAAGTTACAGGAAATAATGCTGATAGTGGATTTAATAACTCTATAAGTGCTGTTAAAAATGGTGGGAATTATATCTCTCCATTACCAGCACAAGCAGATAGAGTAAGTTGTGATGGTCAGGGCGTATATGTTTTATCCGATGGTGCTGCAAATAACAGTACCACTGCTCGTTCTACAACTATAATGCGAACAGCTTTGGCTGATAAGGGGTCAGGCTTTAGTTGTACAGGAGGGCTTTCAGGTGGTGGAACAGGAAGTTCATGGGATTGTATGGGAGAATTCGCAAAAAAACTTTTTGATGCGAATAAAAATCCAACAGGAGTTTCTATCCAGACTGCATTTGTTGGGTTTGGTAGCGATATGAATAGCCTCACCCAGTCGTATGTGCAAAATGCATGTAGACTGAGTTCTAGAACGCAAGCAGATCGAAGTGGTGATGATGCTTGTTCACCAGGTAAGGGAGCTTATGCTGTTAATTCGCCTGGTTATGGTAATGGTGGTTTTTTTACAACTCAATCAGCATCGGGTGTTACGGATAGTGTAATTGCATTTATTAACAACTTAGGTAAAGCTCCTTTAGAACCATTAACTACAGGGGCAATTTCTGTTCCAGTAGATAATCTAAACCCTTCAGGGCTTCAGCCTTATGGTTATTTGCGTGGTTTAGAGCCTAATCCTCAAAGTAGTGAAGTTGTTTGGGCTGGAAATCTTAAAAAATATCAAGTTGTGCAAACAGGAAATAATGCGGGTGCATTTGCTGCTGCGGGAGGGTCTTTGGTTTATAACTCTCAAGGTGGATTTAATAGTGGCACCAAAGACTTGTGGAACAGTAACAGCGTATATAGTGGAAAAAGTTATAATGACGGCGGTATTGTTCGGTTAGGTGGTGCATATTCAAAAGTTCCAATGCCAATACTAGGGCAAGCTGAAAATTTAGCTTTAGTACCTCCGCAATATGCTTATACTGCTAATGCGAATGCAGTCCGTAATTTGTTTACAGATGTAAAAGTGGATGGAGGCAGTACATTAACATCCGCGACTAATGGTTCCTCATTACTGCAAGTTCCTGGAGGAACTGTTCCTGAAAGTAGTACTTCTAATTATGTATTATCACAGTTTAAAACTCAGACAACATTAAAAGATTTTCCTATTGCCACAAAGATCAAGCTACTCAACTATCTTGGTTATAGTGTTCCATATGATGAAACTGATGAAGATTTGGTTTTGCCTACTACATTAGAAGTGCCTAATTCTCCTCACCTTTCTATGGGCGGAAGTATTCATTCATTACCTGTACAATTAACTTATTCGGGAACATTAGATCAGGCAGGCAATTTAACAACAACACGTAGTCAATCTGTACTTTACGGTACAATGGATGGTGGTTTACATATTGCAGATAGTGCGACAGGTAAGGAGCAAATGGTCTTTGTACCATCTGAACTTTTACGTAATAGTGTTGCTTCAAAAGGCTTAGTTAGAGGGCAAACAGATACTAACTCTCCAGTGTCTGGTACAGATGGAATGTGGATCTCTGATTCAACGTATAAAACACAACGGGCTTCCTCTACAGGTGAAACAAGTACTGTTAAAGCGTTGAAAATGAATATTTATGGCGGTATGCGTATGGGAGGGGAGAGTTATTACGCACTGAATGTTCTAACGCCATCGAGCCCTAAATTACTATTTAGACTCGGAAAAGATGTTACCGGTTTTAATCGTATGGGCCAGTCTTGGTCTAAGCCAGTACTCGCAAATGTTCGTATTAAGGGTGAAAATAAGAGGGTAATGATTGTTGGTGGTGGTTATGATCAATGTTATGAAAACCCAAATTTTGCATTAAGTTCAGCAGTGTCTAATACGGATTACCCAGATACGGCATGTAATAATAAAGCTCAGGCGCAAGGTAACGCTGTATATATGGTTGATGCGGAAAAAGGTGATTTACTTTGGTCTGCGACATTTAGTAGCGCTACTGCAGACGGTGACAAACAATATTTGAAACATAGTATTGTGAGTCGTGTCAGTGCGATTGATCGCGATGCTGATGGTTTAATTGATAATATTTATTTTGGTGATTTGGGTGGGCAAGTATTCCGTGCTGATTTCGATAATAACCAAACGAAAACAGGGTCTACCTATAGTGCATTTGGGGTACGTGTAAAGCGTATAGCAAATCTTGCAAGCAATGATACAACGAATAACAGTGGGTGGGATTATACAGGAAGTAAAGCACCTCGTTTTTATGAGGCACCGACATTAACTATTCATGATGAGGGGGCTAATACTTTCCTTGTGGTTGGTGTGGCCTCTGGAAATAGAAGTACACCTTTGGATGTTGTACCAACAGTTGGACGAGAGAAACTTTTACCATCAACAGCTTTAAGTGGCAGACCTGTAAATAATGTCTATGGTTTAATTGACCGAGATTTTGTAAATATAAATTTAATGAAATCGAATGTGACTTTACTTACGAGTAGTCTAACCTTGGATAGCTTGCAGAAAAATCCTCAGAAGTTAACAGGGAAAATTGGAGATTATTTCTTTAAGGCAACAGGTGCTAAAAATGGTTGGTATAGATCTTTATCTAGTATGAGTGATGGAACTGAGCGTGGTGGAACAGCATTTCGAGTTGCTGGTGGTATGAAAGCTTATGAAGAACCCTTTGCAATTACTGGAAATTTAATAGTACCTGTATATGACCCTCAAGGTACAGGTGTGGCAGGTCAAGACCCTTGTAAGCCTCGGGTTGTAGGTGAGACAGATCGTCAATTATTCTGCTTACCATATGGAGCATGTCTGAAAACTGATGGCACAGTAGATGGTGGTGCTAGTGGAATGGAAAGTAAAACGGGTTTTCAAACTAAAAAGACAGATTGCCCTGATGGTGCTGCGGAATGTAATGCCAATGTAATAGGGACGGGTATTCGTGGGTTAGCTATGGCACCGATTACCAGTACAACTGGAGCGGCCTGCCCAGATAAAACATTAGCAGGAAATGAAAAAGGCACTGGAAAATGGACGTGCCAGCAAATTATCAACCCGACGAAATGGTATGATAAATGGATAAAATAATTTATAAATTGAGTCCATTGCTGAATTTGTCTTTGGTTGCTAGCAGAAATGCTAGTAACCAAGAGGCAAAGCAATCAGGCTTCACACTTATTGAGTTAATGGTTGTTATTGTGATTATTACGATTTTTGCAGTAATTGCCATACCATCGTATCAACAATATGCTCGTAAGGCTGATGCTTCGGCAGCTGAACAAGAAATTCAGAAAGTTGCTGAACAGCTTGAACGTTTCAAATCTAAAAACTTTACATATCGCTGTTTTGATCCAAAGTATATTTATGGTCAGATTGTAGATACCTCTGGCAGTAATAAATGTAAAAATAATGATCCCTTAACTGAAATTACTTTACCAACGGGTGCAACAGGTACAAATATTAAATATGTTATTACGATTATGGATCTGCAAGATACGAGTAAGAAATTAACAGATGATGGTGCTGTTGGGCGTAACTATGCAATTAAAGCATTGTCAAAAGAAGCAAATAATAAAAACTATACTTATTTATTAACGAGTTCAGGCTTACGTTGTAAAAATAAAACATCAGCAAATGTTTCTTATACAGATTGTGGCTCTGCAACAAATGGAATGGAGGGGTGGTAATGCACCAAAAAGGCTTTACATTTGTTGAAGTGATGATTGTGGTGGCAATTATTGGCATCCTCGCAGCAATTGCTTATCCATCTTATTTACAGTATGTAAAAAAGACAAAACGAGTTGATATGCAGACGGCTATGTTACAAATTTCTCGTAATTTAGCCAATTATAAAATGGCAAATAATAATTTTGCAGGATTAACCTTAGCTAATACAAAGGTATTTGGTGGGAATGTTTTTCCTACAACAGGTACAGTATTGTATGATTTAAAACTAACAGATATAGATGGAATTAATGCACTGAGTGCTACAGGGGCAAAAGTAAATACTTGGTTATTGGTCGCAACACCAAGAACAGCCGCTCAACAGTTTGAAGATGGGCATATTGTTATCAACTTTCGAGGAGAGCGTTGTTGGACTAAAGGGTCTGACAAAAATGCTGGTGTAGCTTGTGTACCTTCAGCATCGACAAATTGGGACGGACGCTAAACTTAAATTCAAAAATGTGGATAAACAAAAAATGATCTTTCCTTCGTGTGCAAGATGACGTAAAATATTGCCCTCTATGAAAGGGGTTTGAGCTGTGCCGATGGTCGGTACAAGGATAATCCGTAAAAACTATAAGGTTCTATCATGGTTGTTATTCGTCTTGCACGCGGTGGTGCTAAAAAACGTCCTTTCTATCAAATCATTGTGACTGATAGCCGCAATGCACGTGATGGTCGTTTCATCGAACGTATTGGTTTCTTCAACCCAACAGCACAAGGTAAAGCAGAAAAACTTCGTTTAGATGCTGATCGTCTTGCTCATTGGGTTGCTCAAGGTGCTCAACCGTCTGAACGTGTTGCTTCTTTAGCGGCTCAAGCTAAGAAAGCTGCAGCTGCTGCATAATTTTTGAAAATTAGGTAGTAGATTGCCCATGACACCAACACAGAATGTTCCCGAAGATCGTATTCAGATTGGACAGCTACGTTCAGCATATGGATTAAATGGGTGGCTCTGGGTCTATTCCAATACAGAACCTATGAGCAATATATTTGACTATCTGCCTTGGTACATTGAAACCAAAGCAGGTTGGCAAATTGTAGATGTAAAACGCTGGAAACCACATGGTAAAGGCTTAGTTGTTTCGCTTAAAGATGTGAGTGATCGCACTGCAGCAGACAATTTAGTTGGCGCAAATGTATGGATTTCAAAATCGCAACTGCCTCAAGCAGGCGTGGATGAGTATTATTGGACAGCATTGAAAGGCTTAATTGTATTAGGTTTAGATGATGCTGAACAAGAAGTTAATCTCGGTAAAATCCATGAAATGTTTGAAACAGGAGCCAATGACGTGATGGTGGTACACGCAACACCTGAAAGTGTCGATGGCGAAGAGCGAATGATTCCATGGCATAAAGATGTGGTACAGCGCGTTGATTTGGAAGCTGGTCGTATCTACGTAAATTGGGGCGTAGATTATTAATCCTCACAAGGGTTAACACAGCAGGAAAAGAGAGGAGTCTGCGATGTTTTTTGCAGTTATTACGCTTTTTCCTGAAATGTTTGAAGCGATTACAGCGTACGGTATTAGCGGGCGTGCAGCAAAAAATGAATTGATTCAAGTCCATTGTATCAATCCTCGTGAATTTGCTGAGGGCAACTACAAAAGAGTGGATGAACGTCCATTTGGTGGTGGTCCTGGTATGGTCATGATGGCAGAGCCTTTGGCGAAAGCGATCAAGCATGCCAAAATGCTTGCGCAGCAAGCGGGTGCGGTTCATGTTCCTGTGGTGTATATGTCACCGCAAGGGAAAACCTTACGTGAGTCAGCGGTACAACAGTTTGTTGAATATGATGGATTGATAGTACTGTGCGGGCGTTATGAAGGGGTCGATGAGCGTTTGATCCAAACTTATATTGATCAGGAATGGTCAATTGGAGATTATGTTTTATCTGGCGGTGAACTTCCTGCGATGGTTCTTTTAGATAGTGTTATTCGGAGACTTCCGGGTGCAATGTCTGATGAGCAATCACATGTGCAAGACTCATTTGTAGATGGTCTTTTAGATTGTCCACAATATACTAAGCCAGACCATTTTGAAGGTTTGGATGTGCCTGAGGTGTTAAAATCTGGGCATCATGCCAATATTGAAAAATGGCGGTTTTTGCAGCGTTATCAACGTACACTTGAACGTCGACCTGAACTGGTTGAACAAGTTGAGTTGACGAAGCAGCAAAAAAAATGGCTACAAAGCGAGAAGAAACAATAGTTTTTTCAAGCAAGTACTTAAACTTATTTAAGTATTCTTTAAATAGGCTCTCTATGCATTGAAGTGGTCAAGCATAAAGAGAAAGATAATCGGGTCTATGCGCTTTAGCCTCTATACCCCGTGGAGATCAGACCTCTTCTGACCCACACATTGGAGATACCCCATGAGCGGTAAGCATCCTTTAGTTCAAATTATTGAAAATGCACAATTAAAAACTGATATCCCTGCGTTTGCACCAGGTGATACAGTAATTGTTTCTGTTAAAGTTAAAGAGGGCGATCGTGAGCGTCTTCAGGCTTTCGAAGGCGTTGTAATCGCTAAGAAAAACCGTGGCTTAAACTCTGCATTTACAGTACGTAAAATTTCTAGCGGTGTTGGTGTTGAACGTGTTTTCCAAACACATTCTCCAATCGTTGCTAAAATCGAAGTGAAACGTCGTGGTGACGTTCGTCGTGCTAAGCTTTATTACCTACGCGAATTGTCTGGTAAAGCTGCACGTATTCGTGAAAAATTACCAGCTCGTAAAGTTAAAGCTTAATTTTAAGTTTTGTACGAGTGAAAAAAATGCGCCTTTAGGCGCATTTTTTATGGCTTATTCTGAGTTGCCAATTATAAGTCTTGTATTTTTAAGCCGTTTGCATGTTGACAATAAACTTGAACTAGGTCAGCAGAGAATAAACCAAGAATTCCAAGTAGTTGATTAAATTTGTTTAAGTGATTCCATTGTGTGTATCACGAATCACTTTATCAAATCGAGAAGAGCAACGACTAGCTACACCATCACCAGCAATAAGAGATGAAGCGATCATTCCATAATCTGTAGGGCTCTAGCATTGTATTAAATGAAGAATTGCCGATAAATGATTAATAATAAGTTCCATTTACTTGGCTTGTGCCTTCACTACAGCTCGTGCAGTGACTCCATTTAGAAATTTTTGATTAAATTAAAGTGATTTAGTCGTACCTAAGGCTTGTAATGCTACCTTTGCATCGTATGGGGAAATTTGTGGATCAAGATCCGAAGCAAAAGTAATAGCAGGTGCGACTAAATTATCAAAAACTGCACGAGCAGGTGCTTCTAAAATTCCACCAATCAGTACATCTTTGAGCATATCTGCGAATTTTACACCTTTATTAATAGAACCGATTGGTGTGACAGGTAGAACTTTGTCGGGGATTATTTTAGAAAATAACGAATGGATTGCCCGCCATGGCTATATGGCTATGACCAATTAAGTTGACTTCTGCTTTTTTAATAATGGCTAAAATTTATTCAAATTGTTACAGTGTTTGTTCTCCACGAATTTCAGTAGAGTTCATAGTTGAAACACGAGTTACCCAAGTATCAGAGTCATTACGCGCTAGATCGGGTAAAAACGGTAAAAATAGTCAATACCAACTACACTAACGAAACTGAATAATCCGTGGGCAAAAATAATAAGGTATTGCATCTTTGAATAAGTGTTAAAAGTTGAGGTCGATGCTTTTACATTTTCAGTTAAGTCTTTAATATCTGTTTTAATGAGTTTTTTTGAAATAATAGATAAAATGGATGCATAGTGTGATTTATTTTACTTATATTTTATGGTAACTGTGTCATATTGAATTAATGGTTTTATTTATAATATTTAAACTTATTGTTTAGTTATATTTGGATGGTTTTGTTAATGATTTTACAATACTGCTTCTATGGCATAGAGCAGTATTGTAATAGTAATTGAAAAAAAATTATAAACCTTCAAGTTTTAAACGGTTGGCTTGTTGACGATATAAAGAGACAGGATCTTGTCCAAATAGTGCCTTTAGACCTAAAATTTGATTGACCTCATCTAAATGGGTTTGATTATAGTCGTCACGAATGACTTGTCCGAAATGTGTATTACAGCGGTTGACCAATCCATCGTTGTCTTTATTCTTATAAGATAAAGGCGCAAGGATGGAAATGGCATTGTCTACGACATCCAATAGATTGGTGGCTTGAGATGTGCCTGTCCATGAGTAATGATAGATACCATTTGAAGTCACTTTTTGTCCATTTCCACAATCTTTAGGAATGGCTGCACTTGGATATTTTGCATTAAATTCGGTAGCGCCTTTTTCACTAATACTTTGTAGTGAATGCTCTAAGCTATTTGGTAAAGATGGATTACCTTCAAGTAGTGTGATGACAGGCGCAAGAATATATTGCCCCACAATAGTAATGGCACTATTGGCAAACTTATTGGCTAAAAGATCATCTGCAACTTTTGAGCCTTTGATCGTACCAGCAACAGAAGTCAATGATGCGACTTTTTCAGGCGCAACAATTTCAATATAACGGATGGTTGGTCCGCCGTGACTGTGTCCAATCAAATTCACTTTTGTTGAACCTGTCAGTGCTATGACTTCATCGACCTGCTGTAAAAGTTGCTCACCACGAAGCTCTGTGGTTTCGAGAGGCGATACTTGTGTAGCGAAAACATTTGCACCATTACGTGCAAGATCAGGTAAGACTTGGTAAAAATAATCTACGCCTAGAGAGGATGTTCCTAAGCGTGTAAAACCAAACATACCGTGGTTAAACACAATAGGGTATTTGGTTTTTGCATAATTGGAACTGACATAATTGGCAGTGACTTTTTGTAGTCCAGATGCAGATGCAGTCATGGTGCTTAGACCAAGGATTAGAGCAATACCGAGGGCATTCATTTTAAATTTCATTTCAATTACTCTTTTTATTTGCGTTTTAATTTTTGGGAAAAGTAACCTAACAGAATGTGTGTTTCTGTCAGGCGAAGTTAGGAATTAAAGCCCTTGTAATTTCAGGCGATTTGCATGTTGACGATACATATCAACAGGGTCAGGAGAGAGTAGTCCTCTTAATCCAAACATCATGTTGGCAAGATCCGTATGATTAAGCGCATAATTATCACGAATGACTTTACCAAAATGAGTGCTACAACGTGCAACCATGCCGTCATTGTCATTGTTACCGTATGCCAATGGACCAAGTTGCATCAAAATGGTGTCTATATCCAAGAGGTTAGTCGTTTGTTTTGTACCACCCCATGAGTAGTAATAAATACCTTTCTCACTCGTTGCACCGCTTTTATTACAGTCTGTAGCCAGTGCAGCTGTTGGGTGTTTAAAATTAAATGCTGCTGAACCTGTTTCAGTCAGTGATTTCATTGACCCATCAAAATCAATTGGGGTGTCGGGATTAGCCTCTGCCCATGCGATTAGAGGACCAACAATATATTGCCCCAGAATATTCATAAAAGTTTTGAGACCAGAATTATTCTGAATGACATCGGCAACTTTTGAACCACGGAATGTTCCACCCACGCCTGTTGCTGATGCAACAAACTGTGGTTTAACCGTAGCGACATATTGTACAGTTGGACCACCATGGCTATGACCAATCAGGTTGACTTTATCTTTGCCCGTAAGAGCAATGACTTCTTCAACCTGAGCAATGAGTTGTTCACCACGAACAGCGGTTGTATTTGTTGGTGATAATTGTGCGGCAAATACAGTTGAGCCATTGCGAGCCATGTCGGGTAAAATTTGATACCAATAATCAATATTAAAGCTATCGTTCCCTATTCGTGACCAACCCAACCACCCGTGAACCATGACGATTGGATATTTGGTTTGTGCATAGTTAGATTTTGCAGTTTGTTTAATTTGCAAAAGCCCCTGTGACGCTTGAGTTTGGCTGCCAATTCCTAGGCATAATGCACTACATAAACTCAACGCTAAAATATTTTTTGTTTTACGTTTTTTCATGAGATTCCCTATTTGAAAAAATAAATTTAGATGCTAATTAGCAAATGGCAAATTTCCTCCTTGGTCATAGATAGTTTCAAAAGTTTGCAATCTGATTTGTTCTTGTTGATTCGAAAATTGTTGTAATTTTAATTGGTTAACAGCACTTTGTTTGGCTGAATCACTCATATTACTTTTCATGATGTTGTCACGTTCAGCTAAGTATTGTGTGACTTTGCCTTTCCAATCATTACGTTGCACATCTAATGTTTCAAGGCGTTGAGTAGCTTCGGGGCCGACTAAATTAGTACGCATCTGGCGTAATTCATCTGCAGAACCACCACGTGCCTTAATCTCTGCAGTTAGCTTACGAAGATCTTCAAGTTGATTAAGCTGTTTTAAATTTTCTTTCCAATCTTCAGGTAATTTTTCAAATAATGCTTGAAGTTTATTGGCTTTTTCTATTGCCGATAATGTTTTATCTTCAAGGATTTGCATACGATCAACTGTATATTGATCATAAGTATCTTGCGTACCAAATAATCCTTGAATTTCATAATCTGAAAAGAATTTTTTTCTTAAATTTTGGGTGTTATTCACAATCTGTTGATAATATTTTGCAGATTCTTTATCGGCAGTTGGTACTTGAAGATTACCCAATTGTTCGCGGTACTGCATATAGCGTGTCCACAAATCACTAAGTTGTGACATGACAGGATCTTTATAGCTTTCTTTGGTATAGGTGAGAAAATCTGCCTTAATCTGCTCAATGGTTTTTTCGCCGTATTGAGTAATGAAATACTCAAAACAGTCTTTAGTTTGTTCATTCACAATCAAACGATTAGATGCATCTGTACGAATTTGGCAATTGATTTGCGTGTCTTTCTGACTATTACTCACGAGTGAGTGTGCTGAATTGGCATCCATTGCTGATGTTGCTTCAGTGCTCGTGGCATTATCTTGTGTGGAGGTCGATGTTGCTGTAGGTATATCCTGAGTTACATCGGGTCTAAGCCAAAAAAATAGACTTAAAGATAGAATACAAATAATAGCTGCAATAAGCCCTGTAATTTTTTTCTGATGTTGTTGCATAGTGTTTAAAATCCTATTTCAACTTTTATTTTTAGTTGAAAAAGAATGGTCTATTCTTCAATTTTTGCAAAGTTGAAAATTGTAAAAATAGATCGAAGGAATTTGTTAGAATGCATAAACATTTTCCTTTTTGTTCAAAATATGTCAGCGAAATCTCAAAAAAATCATCGTCGCCATCTGAGTGGCGTTTTTTTATTAAATAAGCCATTGGGTGTAAGCTCTAATGCGGCATTGCAAAAGGTTCGCTGGCTATATAATGCGCAAAAAGCAGGACATACGGGTGCGCTTGATCCATTGGCATCGGGTTTATTGCCAATTTGCTTGGGTGAAGCAACCAAGTTTTCGCACTATTTACTCGACTCGAATAAGCGTTACTTGACCACGATACAACTTGGACATAGCACAACAACAGGTGATGTCGAAGGTGACGTGCTCCATGAACAGGCTGTGCCTGAGCTGACGCGAGAAAAAATCGAAGCAGTATTGGCAAAATTTACAGGTGACATTTTACAGATTCCACCCATGTATTCGGCACTTAAAAAAGATGGTCGTCCATTGTATGAACTTGCACGTAAGGGCATTGAAATTGATCGTCCTGCACGTCCAATTCATATCCTAGCAATACAATTGATAGAGTTTACTCAAAATAGTATTACGCTTGATGTAACGTGTTCGAAAGGAACATACATCCGTGTTTTGGGTGAAGATATTGCGAAAGCATTAGGAACTCAAGGGCATTTGACCTATTTGCACCGCATTCAAACAGGTCATTTTGAGCTGATTCCAACATATACCATTGAATATTTAGAAAGTTTGACGCATGCGGAACGAGATGCCTTGTTACTTCAGCCTTACGCACCAGTCGATCATTTTCTAAAGATTCAAGCACCAGAAGGTCGTGCTGAATTTTTCAGTCGTGGTATGGAAAGCAATATTGATCATCCTGCAGAAGCTGAAGTCTTAGTCTTTGATGGTGAAAAATGTTTAGGATTAGCTGAAATTAGTGATAAAAAACGTCTAATACCAAAGCGAGTGCTTAATCTCTAAGAAAAAGTATTTGTTTTAATGACAATATTGTTATTATTTCTCACATTGTGAAAACCGAAGAGTAATTTGTATGGAATTTGATCTGATACTCAGTCTGATCTTTTTTGCCTTTTGTGCAGGTGCAATTGATGCGGCAGTTGGTGGTGGTGGACTGATTCAAATTCCTGCCTTAATGGGTGCTTTACCACATTATGCGACAGCGACTGTTTTTGGTACGAATAAACTGGCCTCTATTTGTGGGACAGCCTCTGCAGCATGGTCTTATCTGCGAAAAGTTAAACTACAATGGAAATTATTGGCTGTAATTGCTGTAACAGCATGTATTAGTTCCTTTGGAGGGGCAGCATGTGTGGCATTAATTCCACAGTCATTTTTAAGACCCTTTGTGTTATTTATGCTGATCGTGATTGCGATCTATACCTTTACTAAAAAGCAATTTGGTCAAGTACATATTCAGCAAGAAGTGACCAATAAAATTTTACTACTGGCAGGTCTAGGTGGTTTACTCATTGGTTTTTATGATGGAATATTTGGCCCAGGAACGGGTAGTTTCTTTATTTTCTATTTTATCCGCTATTTAAAAGTCGATTTTTTACATGCATCAGCATTGTCTAAAATTGGAAATTTTATGACTAACTTTGCAGCACTGAGTTTCTTTATCCCAACAGGGCATGTGTTATTTCAATTGGGGCTAATGATGGCTGTGGCGAATGTTGCAGGTTCATTGCTTGGTGTGAAAATGGCATTGAAATACGGTAGTGGTTTTATTCGTGTTCTATTTTTAATTTTAGTCAGTATTTTGATTTGTCGCTTGGGTTATCAAATGATAACGCAGTAGAGTATTTATTTTTTTAGACAGCATAGCATTTTAAATAAAAGCCGTTATTGAAAATGATCAATAACGGCTTTTTAGTGATTACTTAAAATAGCATTGTTTTTGTAGTCTTTAACTTGAAGTAGATGTTTCTATATTAGAAGAACGAGCTGCATTAAAAGTAACACCCACAGATGCTGCGGTAATGCAGACTAAGGCAATGATTTGCCAAAGATTTAAATGTTCATTTAATAAAACTAATCCTGCCAATGCACCCAAAGCAGGTGACAAACTTGACAGTGTTCCATAACTCAATTTACTTAAATGCTTGAGTGCCATCAGATCAAGTGCGTAGGGAATAGCTGTTGCCAATAACGCAATAGCTAGGGCCTGAGGCCAATATTGAAACTGAAAAAGGGCAGTTGGATTGTGAATGGCGCTGATCGGTAACATAACCAATGCTGATAATACAATCGCAATACTGAGTGCATGCATACCAATATTTTGACGAACAACACGTTGTCCAAAATAAATATAACAAGCCCAGAAAAAACCAGCACTTATTGCAAAAGTAGCCCCTAACCATGAAAAATTTGGACTTTGGGTGTCTTGCCAAGGCACCATCAATGAAACACCAACAATCGCCAATGCAACCCAAAGATAATCGGATTTTTGTTTAATTGAAAGTAATGCAAGCGTTAAAGGTCCTAAGAACTCTAGACCCACGGCAATGCCTTGTGGCAACTTTCCAAGTGATGCGTAAAAGAGGGCATTCATTAGGCAGACTGAGCCACTATAAAATAACAAATCTGACCATCTTAAATAGGGAAGGCGCTTAATGATTTTCCATGAACGGAACATTAAAATAACTAAAATAGAGGCAAAACATAGTCGCAAGGTCACAACGGTGAGTGGATCAAGTACTTCAAAAAGTTGCTTGGCAAATGATGCACTGATTTGATACGCGACCATGGATAGCACCATGTAGATCACGGCTTTTAACTGTGTATTTTGCATATATGAATACTGAGAAAATGCTCGAGAAATTTTATCATTAATAGATCAATGTATAACTATTTTTTAAATATATGAATATTCATGTAATATTTTGGTAAAAAATTAAAACTCAGGTACTATGATATTAACTGACAATTAAATTTACAAATTCAGGGCAAAATATGTCTGAAATAACATTATATACAATAAATTCTGGTAAAAAGCAGCCAACTTTAGCATGCTCAGAACATCTAATTGAATCCAATTATCTTCAGGCTATGGCATTACTGCAGCAACAAGAAAACGCTATGTCTGATGCTGAAAAGACTGTATTGGTAGCGCAAGCAGCTGAATCTGGTCATGCCAATGCACAATATATGTATGCGCAGTTTTTGAGATATGGAACGGGTGTTGAAAAAAATTTAGAACAGAGTCTATTTTGGCTTAAGCATGCTGCAGATCAACAATATGAAGATGCTCAGTTTGAATTGGCAATGTTACTGCCTTTAGATGATGAGCAACATTTAATATTACTGGATGCTGCAGCACAACAGGGAAATGTTCAGGCTATGCTATGTATGGCGATACATGAA
The DNA here is from genome assembly GCF_052850415.1 of Acinetobacter sp. 1207_04. Taxonomy (NCBI): domain Bacteria; kingdom Pseudomonadati; phylum Pseudomonadota; class Gammaproteobacteria; order Moraxellales; family Moraxellaceae; genus Acinetobacter; species Acinetobacter sp. 1207_04. Next base: position 72,126 of record NZ_VXCQ01000012.1, read on the forward strand.
CAGCGTCAGTCAAATATGCCGAAAGCATTATATTGGCTCAATTTGGCTAAAGATCAGCAGATTCCTCATGCATATTATTTGCTTGCACAGTTGTACCGTCATGGGCACGGTGTAGCTCAATGTTCTGTGCAAACTGTAGACTTTCTCACTCAAGCGGCTGATCTGGGTCATGTCGATGCTTATTTTGAATTATTTCAAGCATATAAGGACGGTAATGGGGTTAGAAAAGATAAACAAGTGGCATTGAAGTATTTACAGCTTGCTCGGGATCATCAGCATATTGAAGCAGCTTCAATTGAGTTTAAAATTTCCTGATTGAAATGGGTAAAATTTAAAATCCCGTTCTCATTGATGCGGGATTTTGTATATATTTAATTTATTTAAAGCCTTAGCTTGATTATCATAAAGAACGCATCTCATAGTTTTTTGATAAATATGAGAGCCTATTTATTTTTTCTTGCCAACTGTGTTGTATAAGTACAGCCAACTGAAGCGCTAATAATGGTTGCCAATGCTAACCACTGTGTCCACAGTAATTGCTCGCCTAAAAATATAAAACCAGATAAAGCGGCAATCGCAGGTTCAATACTCATGAGTGTACCAAAACTCAAAGCACTCAAATTACGTAAAGCAATCATTTCCAAAGAAAAGGGTAATGCACTGGCTAAAATCGCTAAAGCAATGAAATAAATAAAATTAGAAGGCTCAAACACGGCACTCGGCATCCCCATAAATAATGCAATTGGCATTAGACAGAGCATACCTACAAACATACCTAAACAGACGGTATGATTACCCGAAATGCCTGTAGGCTTTTGACCTGCAACAATATATAACGCCCAACATGCACCTGCACCTAATGCAAGGGCAATCCCAATCGGGTCTAAACTATGAGATTGTTCAAAAGGAAATAGCAGTGCTAATCCTAAAATGGCAAGTCCAACCCAAACAAAATCAAACTTTTGCCGTGCATGATAAAGTGCAACACTGAGTGGGCCAATAAATTCAAATGAAACAGCAATGCCTAAGGGTAAACGATCAATAGATAAATAAAATAACGCATTCATACCAGCTAAAGCTAAGCCATAACTGATAATGGCTTTCCATTTCACTTGTTTAAAATTGAGTTGCCAGATTTTAAAAATCAATGCGAGGATGAGTGAGCCAAGCAGTAAGCGCAAGGCTGAAACAGTTAGAATTGGGAATTGCTCAAACAGAACTTTGGCAAGAGAGCCACTGCTTTGCATACTGATCATGGCGATCAGTAACAAAAACAAGGCTTGAACATGAGGTGTATTTTTTAAATTTGGCATGCAGACAATATACTAAATTTGTTTCGATAAATCGAAGAGCGGAAGCTGCCAAAGTTAAGTTTTTTCAATAAAAAAACCACAGACCGAAGCCTGTGGTTTTTAAACAAAATTAAATTAGAACAATACACGTACACGGATTGTACCTTCAACTTCGTGAAGTGTATCAAGCGCTTCTTGAGATGCAGTTGCATCTACATCCATCACAAGATAACCAACATCACCTTTAGTCATTAAAGACTGACCAGAAATATTAATACCGTGTTCTGCGAATAAGTTATTAATTTTAGACAATACGCCTGGTACGTTTTTATGAATATGAAGTAAACGATGTTTACCTTCAGTCAATGGCAACGCAATTTCTGGGAAGTTTACAGCAGATAAAGTCATGCCTTTGTCTGAGTAAGCAACAAATTTTTCAGCAACTTCAAGACCAATGTTCGCTTGCGCTTCCATAGTCGAACCACCAACGTGCGGTGTTAAAATCACGTTTGGAATATTACGAAGTGCAGAAACAAATTCTTCACCATTTGCTTTAGGCTCTTTCGGGAATACGTCAACCGCAGCACCTGCAATGTGACCCGATTTAAGCGCATCAGCAAGATCTTCAATCACAACACATGTACCACGTGCAGCATTGATGAAGATTGAACCAGGTTTCATTTGTGCAAACTGAGTTTTACCCATGAAGTTACGTGTAGACGGAACATCTGGAACATGAATAGATACAACATCAGCAGTTGCAAGCAATTCATTCATAGAGCCAACTTGACGTGCATTACCAAGTGGTAGTTTCGTCACAGCATCATAATAAATAACATGCATACCCAAACCTTCAGCTAAAACTGAAAGTTGAGAACCGATAGAACCGTAACCTACGATACCTAAAACTTTACCACGAGTTTCAAATGAACCCACTGCAGATTTGTTCCAACCGCCTGCATGTGTATCTGTAGATTTTTCAGGTACACGGCGAAGAAGAAGAATTGCTTCAGCAAGTACAAGTTCAGCTACTGAACGTGTATTTGAGTAAGGTGCGTTGAATACAGGAATACCACGTTCCATAGCTGCATTTAGATTGACTTGGTTCGTACCAATACAGAAGCAACCGACAGCAATCAATTTATTGGCTGCTTGGAAAACTTCTTCAGTCAATTGAGTACGTGAACGAATACCAATAAAGTGAGCATCTTTAACCGCTTCTTTCAACGCTTCACCTTCAAGCGCAGTTTTACGGGAATCGATGTTGGTATAACCAGCAGCATTTAGCGTGTCGATAGCATTCTGATGAACGCCCTCTAACAACAAGAAACGAATTTTATCTTTAGGTAGAGAAAGATGTTGGCTCATTACGGCTCCGCTACAAAGGCCAAATTTAGTGGCGATATAATAGCATAGGACATCACAGATAATCATTTTCTTTAATGATCTTGTTTTCATCATTTTTGTGAAAAATATGTCAAAACTTGTCGCGTAGGTTTTACCTAAATGCGTAATTTCAAAGGTGTCATTTAGAAAACATGATTTTCTGCGGGTTTTGTGAAAAATGGCTTATAATATTGTTCTGTGAATATTGGTGATAAATATATTGCCGATTAAAGCTTCACATGTTCTTGATGTACTCTTGTATTTGATACAAGGCGTATACACCTGAAAATACTTGTTCTACTTCTTGCAAGGTCTGAAAACGATGAATGCTCCAGTCGCTTTAACCCCTGAGTTATTGACCCAATTGACAGAAATTGTCGGTGAAAGCCGTATTAAAACCGATGCGGATAGTCTACAAAACTGGGGGCGTGACCACACCAAGCACTTTGACCCAAATCCATCTGTTATCGTTTTCCCATCGAGCACTGAACAAGTGCAGTTGATTGTGAAACTAGCCAATCAATGGGGTGTTGCGATTACACCATCAGGTGGTCGTACTGGTTTATCGGCAGGTGCGGTTGCAGCTGATGGCGAGATCGTGATTAGCTTTGACAAGATGAACCAAATTTTAGAGTTTTATCCTGCAGATCGCATGGTTCGAGTACAAGCAGGTGTTGTGACTGAACAATTGCAAAACTATGCCGAAGAAAAAGGCATGTATTATCCTGTAGATTTTGCATCTTCTGGTTCATCACAAATTGGCGGTAACATTGGTACCAATGCAGGCGGTATTAAAGTTATTAAGTATGGTATGACACGTAACTGGGTGTTGGGCTTGACTGTTGTAACAGGCAAAGGTGATGTACTACGTTTAAATAAAGGTATGATCAAGAATGCAACGGGTTATGCGCTTCAACATTTATTTATTGGTGGTGAAGGTACTTTAGGTTTAGTGACTGAAGCTGAAATTAAACTTGAACGTGCACCACATGATTTACAAGTGATGGTACTCGGTGTACCTGATTTTGATGCGATCATGCCTGTACTTCATGCATTCCAAAATAAAATTGATTTAACTGCATTTGAGTTCTTTGGTGAATTGGCAATGCAGAAAGTTTTGGATAATGGTCATGTACAGCGTCCATTTGAAACAGCTTGTCCATTTTATGTATTGCTTGAATTTGAAGCGCCATTTGAACCGATTATGGATGCAGCAATGGAAATCTTCGAGCATTGTATGGAGCAAGGTTGGGTGCTTGATGGTGTGATGAGCCAAAGCCTCGATCAAGTGCACAGCTTATGGCGTTTACGTGAAGATATTTCAGAGTCAATTGCACCATTTACACCCTATAAAAATGATATTTCAGTATTAATCACACATGTTCCTGCGTTCATTAAAGAAATTGATGCAATTGTAGAATCAAACTATCCTGATTTTGAAATTTGTTGGTTCGGTCATATTGGTGATGGTAATTTACATTTAAATATTTTAAAACCTGCCGATTTGTCTAAAGATGAGTTCTTTGCAAAATGTCAGGTTGTGAATAAATATGTGTTTGAAACTGTGAAAAAATATGATGGTTCAATTTCTGCGGAACATGGTGTAGGGATGACGAAAAAACCATATTTGGACTACACACGTTCTGAAGAAGAAATTGGTTATATGAAGGCTTTGAAACAAGTTTTTGATCCAAACGGCATTATGAATCCAGGTAAATTATTCGACCTTTAATGATTGAATAAATGGAATAAAACGCTCTTTTTAGAGCGTTTTTTATTGTCCCAAAAAAGCATTCTAAAGTTGAATAATCGTGATAGATCTATCAAGTTTTTTAGATAAATTGATTTTAGAAACATAGTTTCTACAGTATAAATTGCAAAGCTATTGCATCATAAGTAAAGCCTTTCTTTTTTAGGAAAAACAATAATGAACAAGTTAATTTGTCTTTCTCTCTTAAGTACTTTAGTTTTTACAGGTTGCGCGACAACGCAAAAATTGGTCAGTCAAGTGAGTGGAGGTAGTGACACACCTATCGCTCAAGTGCTAAATGAGCGTTCGGACTTACGTAAAAATTTGTCGACTGTAGAGTTACGTCAATATTTCAATCAGGTGGAAAATCCGACAGTTGCCGAAGTTAAACTGACTGAAACAGGTTTAATGGATGATTCGGTAAAGTCAATTCGTAGTATTTATCGCTTTAAGAATGTCGATGGCCAGTGGCAACGGATTGATAAGACACAAGAGTATCAATGCTTACGTGGTAAAAATACCAAGACGTTCCAAACAGCAAAATGCCCTTAATAAATATTTGATTTTTGGTTGAAGTTAAAAGCGAAACCGCATAAATCGTAGCTAGATTTAAGCAGTTTTTTTAACGACTGCTTTTTCATACTGTTCAGGGAAGTGATATTTTAGAACGAATTAAATTTCCATTAGTAAATTGAGTGGCGAATAATCATGAACATTCAGCAAAAAATCCAAAATTTGTTCCAAAATAGAGACGAACATCCATTGTTTTATATCGAAAGTGGTAGTCGTTTATGGGGGATGGCAAGCCCAGACAGTGATTATGATGTACGAGGTTTTCATTTACCGTCAAAAGCACAGTATTACGACTATCGCCAGCATCGTGATTTGATCGAAATCATGGATGGTGATTTTGATTTTGTATCTTTTGATTTGAATAAAATGTTTGGGCTTTTAGCGAAAAGTAACCCAACTGTTTTGGAGTGGGTACGAGCGCATATTATCTACTTCAATCAATTTCCTGAATGGGATAAATTTAAAGATAGATTACTTGAGGAAGTAGATTATAAGGCTTTGTATTATCATTATTTATCTCTAGCAAAGGGTGGAATGAATGTGATGCAAGTAGCGGACAATTTCACTTATAAGAAAGTATTTTATTCCATTCGTGGTTTGATGTCAGCAGAGTTGGCTACACAGCAGATTATGCCTGAGTTATTGATTACTGAACTATTTGAGCAGATCGATGCCAATGATCCATTACTTCATTGGGCAGAAGACTATTTAGAAATCAAAAAACAGCAAAAAGAAAAAGCTCAAGTACCTGAAGCTGAACAGATTCAAATCTTAAAACTTTTGAATGCTAAAATTGAAATATTGTGCTCACGTAAAATAGAGCAAACCAATGATATTGAAAAGTTAAAGAACTATTTGACAGAGTATAGCTTTAATTTAAAGCAACATTTTTATGGTTAATCATGTTGGGATATTTGGATAATGTAATATAAAAAACATATCCAAAATATGTTCTTTGAACAATGCAATGGAACTAGCATTTGCATCGGGCTATAGTGAATAAAGAATGCTTTGATTAATCTACGTATAGAACTTAAATGATGTGTAAAAAATGAAAACACTCGCATTCATCCATTCCAATGATTCACGAACCGCAGTCGGTGATTTTTCCCCTGTTGTTTCCGTTTTTTCCCATTACGAATTGGGAAATACCATTTCGCCATTTCTACTCCTTGACCATTTAGGGCCAGGCGTACTACAACCTACACGGTTACGCAAAGGTGTGAGTGAACATCCACACCGAGGCTTTGAAACAGTGACTATTGTTTTTAAAGGAGAAATTGAACATAGAGACTCATCGGGTGGAGGTGGTCTTATTGGTGCGGGCGATGTGCAATGGATGACGGCTGCATCAGGCATATTGCACGAAGAAGTGTTTAGTCCCGAATTTTCTAAAACAGGAGGAACATTTGAAATGCTCCAATTGTGGGTGAATTTGCCAGCGAAAGATAAATTGAACCCTGCACGTTACCAAAGCCTACGTGAAAATCAGATTCCGAAAATAACATTGAATCAGGGTGCAGGTTATATTCGTGTGATTGCTGGTGAATATTTGCAACATCAAGGACCTGCAGAAACACACACTCCGATGCATGTTTTTGACGTCTTTGTTCCTGCGGGAAAAACGCTGACTTTGCCTGCACAAGAGGGGAGTACGACATTATTCTATATGCGTTCAGGGCGAGTACACATATTAGATGCTGATGAGCACCTTGAATCGCAAGACATGGCTGTTATGTCCAATAAAGGCAGTGATGTTGAATTCACAACAATACAAGACAGCCATTTTCTTTATTTATCGGGACAACCTTTAAATGAACCCATTTATGGTAAAGGCTATTTTGTGATGAATAATTATTCTGAAATCTTACAAGCCTATGAAGACTTAAAAAATGGTCATTTTTTGAATCCACAAAGCAGTGAATAAACCGATTATTCTAAGTTTCTGATCATGCACTATTTTCTACATACTCGTCAGCATGCAGAAAATTTGCTAAACTGTACAAAGTGACATTGGTATCGTAATGATGGATGTTTACTATTTTTTATACGATATTTAGATTATTCATAGTCTAAAATTTAAATATTTATTGTTCTTTTCAATAGCATCTTGTGAACACGATGCATCAATTGCGTATCCAGCGCATATCCATATTATTTAAAAACAAGCTGATCTTTTGTTCCTTAATCTCCTGATGGAACGATACAGATTTCTCTTAAAATTTCCTGTATTTCTCAAGTAGATAAAAGATTAGATATTATAAAATTCGTGTCAGTTGATTGATTTGTCTACTGACAAAATGCTTAGAAGTTTGAAACTGTATGCAAAATCAAAATTTATCCGAGCAGAGCCATCAAACTGTACCGTTAAGTCGTGCCACATTTATGTTTCCCTTAGCATTGGTATTGTTTGAATTTTCTGTTTATATCGGGAATGATCTCGTACAGCCTGCCATGCTTGCCATTACCAAGGATTTTGGCGTGAGCAGTGCTTGGGCACCTTCATCCATGTCATTTTATTTGTTGGGTGGAGCATGTGTCGCTTGGTTACTCGGCCCATTGTCAGACCGACTTGGGCGGAAAAAAGTGTTATTGGCAGGGGTCGCATTCTTTGTGATTACCTGTTTATTAATTTTAATGACACACAATATTGAAAGTTTTCTTACCTTACGTTTTCTACAAGGTTTTGGTTTATCTGTGATTGCTGCGGTGGGTTATGCTGCCATTCAAGAAAGTTTTGAAGAACGAGATGCCATTAAAGTCATGGCACTCATGGCGAATATTTCACTACTCGCACCTTTATTGGGTCCTGTGGTTGGTGCATTTTTAATCGATCATGTGTCGTGGCATTGGGGCTTTATTGGCATTGCGATTTTAGCATTTCTCAGTTGGTTTGGCTTAAAAGCAAAAATGCCTGAAGTGAAAGTAAGTATTCCAAAAGAGCCATTGGCTTATATTTGGGATGATTATAAGAAAGTATTTAAGAATAAAAACTTTCTAGCACTTACTTTAGGTCTGCCGATGGTAGCCATGCCACTCATGCTTTGGATTGCGCTATCTCCTGTCATGTTGGTTGAAGAACTTGGTCTGAGTAGTATGCAATATGGATTGGCACAATTTCCTGTTTTAGGTGGACTGATTTTGGGCAATATTGTCCTGATCAAAATGATTGATCGTTTGAGATTAGGTCAAACTGTATTGATCGGTTTACCCCTAATGTTATGTGGAACATTGATTGTCGGATTGGGCTTAATATGGCAAGAGTACTTTTTATATAGTGTTGTTTTGGGCATGACTTTGGTTAGTTTTGGTGAGGGAATTAGCTTTTCAGTTTTGTATCGTTTTGCCCTGATGTCATCTAATGTATCTAAAGGAACCGTTGCTGCTGCTGTTTCAGTGCTGATGATGTTTAGTTTTTTTATTGTGATTGAGTTGGTACGTATCGCTTATGTACATTTTCACCTGTGGGCTTATGCATTATCTTGTATCACACTGATTTTAATTTGGTTTAGTTTTCCACGACAAACTTTGAATAAGATTATGCAAGAAAGAAAAGAGAGAGGTGAGTTTTAATCTTATTATGATTAAGTAGAGTAATAAAGAGGGAAATAGCTTCCCTCTTTATTCAAAATATCAGGAAAATACTATGAGATATGAACTTAATTCTGTTCTGATTTTTTCAATTTATGATCAAAAACAAAAGGGCCAAAGGGTAAAATAGAGGCAATTAATCCAAGTAAAAACATTTTAAGTGACCATTTTTGCTTTTCACATACAACAAAAAGAACAACTAAAAATGCAATAAATAATACGCCGTGCCCCATACCGACATATTTAACCAAAATAGGATTGTCCCAAATATACTTTAAGGGCATTGCAATAAAAATAAGCAGTAAGAAGGAAATCCCTTCAAGAAAACCAACAACACGTAAACTTTTGATATTCATGGTCACTTAATCAAATGAGAATGAATATCGAGTGTAGCTTAAATGGATGAAAAGTTGAACAAAATTTAAAAATATCATTCCGTTATTTTCTACTTCAACATTTTACAAATGTCATTTTGAAAGTGAAAATATTGTAATTTATTTAATTTCCAACTTAAGCAATGCTGTTTTAAGCCTGACTAATTCAGGTAAAGTTTCAAGCAACAAACTGATTTGTTTGAGGGCAAGTTGCAGATTATCAGATAGATCATCTTGCTCACTGAGTTGATGAATGTCATTCAATTTTTGTGTAATCAGCGTTTGATCTAAAGGGGTTTGATTGAGTAAGACATCATTTAATGTTTCTTTACACCACAACATTAAATCTAAAATTTGAGCATCTTGTACTTGTGTACGATGGCTGCCTAAAGCTGACACATAACTGAGTTGGCTGTGGCTATAGACCAAATAACGAAATGCATTGTGAATTAAATCTTGGTTCGGATGAGGTTCGGTACTTAAACTCGAAATCATATTGGATAGCTCAATGTGAGCATTATGAGCTAAACGGCGTGATTGACGGTACTCTATACTATTTGTTTTACCATGTTGGTATTGTTCAACTACAGCATCAAAGTACCCCAAAGTAGCTTGGCTACTTTTACGGATGTTGTTGGAAATATTGCGAAAATTCCAATCGGGCCAAATAAAACTCACAGCAAACCATGCGATGGCACAGCCTAAAAGAGTGTCCATAATTCTTGGTAAAATAATTGAGAAACCCGCACCTTTTAGATTGAAAATAAGCAAAACCATAAGTGTTGCCATGAGGGTCGCCATGGCATATTTTTTGGAACGTAAATAAAAAAAGTACACGCCAAAAATAATGGTGAGCACCAATTGCCCTTCAATACTTGGCACAAAATATAGAACGGGAATACCTAAAATAACACCCAAAAGTGTGCCCAAAGTTCGCATTTTAAGACGGCTTTTAGTGGCAAAGTAGCTGATCTGACAGACGAATAAACTCGTGAGTAAAATCCAATAGCCATTTTTGGCAAAGGGTAAAAGTGAAATGGCATAACCAATAGCAAAGACAAAGGCAATACGGATGGAATGACGAAATAATGCTGAATTCGGGGTCAAATTTTGTTTAAGCTTGAGCCATAAATCATCTACGCCATGAATATCATCATCGAGTAGATTCAAATTGTCTTGATGGCGTGTATAACTTTGTTGGTAGCTTTCTTGCTCAATGCTGAGATTTTTAAATTGCGCTTGGACATTACGTAAATTATTGAACACTAAAAGTAAGTTCTTTACTTCTAAGTTTTGTGGATTTTGCTCTATCCATTCTTGAAGTGAATTTTCTAAATTATTTAAAATCATTTCATGATCGGGATGAACCTGAAAACTTTGTCTTTGAATAATGCACTGCGCAAGTTGTTCGCAATGGCGCGCTTGTAGGCGAATGTTTTTTTGAATGCGGTAGATTAAATCAGTACGACTAAAATTTTGATGAATATTTTCATAGTGCAAATAATTTGAAGTCGCTTGTTCATGAATATCTTGGGCTAAAAAATACAAATTTAGCCAATAAATCGTGTTTCTATTTGCACGAGAGGCTTTGAGCCGAGTGAGTAAAGAGGCTTTCGTAGTATTTAAATGTTGCACCACAAGACTATTTTCTAAAGATAAATTATAAAGGAGCTGTTCGACATTGTGGGTATTATCTGGATCAAAGAGCTTGGCTTTTTTTTCAAGGACTTGAGCAAGGGCTTGAAAACTTTGCGCTAAATTGTCTTGTACTGCTTGGGTCGGTTTAAGCAAATAAAATAGAATAGATGTCGTGCCGTACCACAATGCACCTAATACAAAATAGATCGATTGTTGATACCAATGTTCATATTCACCCAATCCAAACATGGTATAAATTGATAATAAAATTGTTCCGAATGAAATGGTTGCATAGCGTTGACCAAATGCCCCCATAAGCATGAGCATGCCACTAGAGAGTGATAGGTATAAAATAAAGATGAATTTATAAGGATGTAGTAAATATAAAATACTGCTGACTGCAAAAAATAAGATGCAAACATAGATTAAATTACGCAGGCGAATACTGAGACGATCATCGAAATCGGTCAATGCTGTCGCAATTGCACCTAAAGTAATGGGAACAATAAGTTCGGTATAACCTGAAAAATATAAACCTAGTGTTGTTCCACTCAGCACAATAAAAATTTGCAAGCAATAGATCAGAATTGAACTCGAGTGGATGTTTCGGAAATATGCATGCAAAGAATTCACGGAAATATAAGCCTGAGTGGAATTTTTCTATTTTAATCTTTAGCAATAAACTGTGCTATGTGTAATCACTAATCGAAACAAAGTGGATATTTGAGAAAGGGAAATAGAATGTACCCACATCTTTTTAAAATTGTGGATAAAGCTTACTTTATCCACAAATATTTCCGCAAATAGATTATTGGATTACACCACAAGCAATACGATCACCGCCACCACCTAATGGTTTTGGATAGTCTGAGAAATTATCCCCACCAGCATGGATCATAATCGCAAGCCCTTTCACATCTTTTAAACTTAAACGAGGCGCCAAAACGGTCGTATTGGCATTACCACTTGAGTCAACATTGAGTACAGGTAGGTCGCCCATATGACCATCATTTGGTGTGCCATGACCTGATTGATGTGGATTAAAGTGTCCACCTGCTGCAAGTGCAGCGACACTCTTGCCTTCTTTTTCAGCAGGAGCACATGAGCCTTTTTCATGGATATGAAAACCATGAAAACCAGAAGGGAGATTAGAGAGCTTAGACTGGATACTTAAACCACGAGCAGTATCTTGCAATGTGATTGTCCCTAGTTTTGCACCAATACCTTCTGAACTTACAGCATTGACAAGAACCACAACTTTTTCAGTGCTATTTTTTTCTTTCGATGGTGTCGCGCTACAGCCTACGAGAGAAAAACCAAGTAAGGTCGATGCAGCGAGTATTTGAAAATATGAGTAAACCTGAGGCATGAAAAAGTATTCCAATTTTGTTTGTTATTCTATTTATTCAAACAAAAGTGTGCTTGTCATACTAGGAGCTTTTAACAGTTTGATTGTATAGATTTATTAACGGATGATTGCGTGCTTGGTGTGTAATAAGTATTGAATGATTTTAATATTTTAGAACAATCATCGTTGAAGCGTGAAGAAATTGCAAAAAATAAAGCGATGCTATAGAAAATGGCATCGCTTTATTATCAAATAAAAAATAAAATCAATTATTTAAAATCAGGATCATCATCAAGATCATAAGCAAGTGTACTGTCTGGCATTGGCTCAGGTGCCGTAGTTTCGTGTAACCATTCACGCCAAATTGCCAGTAAAATAGCTAGAATTACAGGACCAATAAACAGTCCGACTAAGCCAAAACTTGCCAATCCACCTAAAACACCAAACATAATCAGTAAGAATGGAATTTTAGTTGCACCTGAAATCACCAATGGGCGAATAACGTTGTCGGCAGTACTGACGACACACACGCCCCAAGCCATGACACCAATTGCCTCCATTGTTTGCCCTTGTGAAAATAACCACAATGACACTGCACCATAAGCCAATGGTGGACCAAAGGGAATGAGAGCGAAAAGGAATGTCACAATGGTCAATACCATTGGGTTAGGTACACCTGCGACAAAATAACTGATACCCGCAAGAATGGATTGTGCTATCGCAGTCAGTCCAACCCCATAGACAACTGCCCGAGTTGTTTCTGAAATAGTGTCCATATAGTGGTGCACACGAGGACCAATAATTTTGTGTAATGCTTTACTGACTTGTTCCACAATAGTCTGGCCATCGCGGTAAAAAAAGAATAACGACATCACTGCAAAACCAAGTTTCACTAAATTTCGGGTAATTTCATTGAGTACAAATTTACCGTAATTCATGTGACCTTGAATCCAAACACCAATGGTTTGTGAAAAGCTATTTGGATCGGTATTAATTTCACGGACAGTACGACTAATTTCTTTACCAATGATTGGTAGTTCACGAATAAAGTCGGGAACGCTTAAATGACCTGAAGAAAACTGACGTTGTAGATCAAAATAGAGATTTCGACCTTCGTGTTGCAAAATAAAAATTGCAAATGTGAGTGGAAGCCCAATGACTAAAACAATGATCGTAATCATGATTGAGGCACTGAGTGTAGAACGTTGCGTACCACAAAATCGTTGAATCCGCTTATACAAGGGCCATGTCATATAGGCAATAATACATGCCCATAGCACAGGCACGATAAAGTACTTGAGTATGTCAAATCCAAGAAAAATCAGGATAAAAAGCAGCCCAAATAGCAATGCACGCTGTAAAGTCGGATTAAATTCTTGCACAAATTACTCGGATGAATAGGAGATTATTATTTCGATTCATAACATAAAAACCAGTTATAGAATCCTCGCTTTCTGTTTCCATCATATATGAAAATTCAAAAATGTGCTGTTTTCTGAGTGTCGACAAGATCAGCTTAGTGATTCAGCATTGAATAATAAAGTTTTAAAACCAACTTGATGAGTCTTCAATTAGCGCATTGAGTAGAGGTTGCCATTGTTCCTGAATTTGTAAAAAGTTTTTTTGATTTTTATCAAAAATGCTTAAACCTTGCATAGCAAGTTGACCATAGGCACTACGTTCAGCAATCCATGCGACAGGCTGATGCTCAATTTTTTCAAAAAATTGTTGAATTTCTTTTGAGCTGGCACTGTTGGCTTTTATACGATTGGCAAGTAAATGCACAGCAACTTTACCTTTGCGAATACGTTTAATCTCTTGAATATGTTTTAAAAAGCGTTTGGTACTGTCTATGTCAAAGAAAGAGGGTTGAAGTGGCGTAACAATGGCATGACATTCACTAATGAGTTGTTCGGCATGTTCACCTGTCAGTGCCCCTGGTGCATCAATAATTAAATAATCTAAATTTTTGGGTGCATCGCCAATCGATTTTTCATGACGCCAATCTAAAATTTGAATAGGTGCTGCATGTGCAGGACGTTGTTTTAACCATTGCAATGCAGATTTTTGCGTGTCAGCATCGGCAAGAGCGACTTTATAGCCTTTTTGAGCGAGTGCTGAAGTGAGCGTAATCGCCGTCATTGTTTTGCCGCAACCACCTTTTAAATTTGCAATAAGTATAGTTTTCATGAGTCCTTCAATAATTGATTCAGCACAGCATTCTTTATCTTAGCTTAGCATTAATTTTGCACAGATAGGTTACATTGCATAAAAGTTATAAGTTTGTTTACATTGAGTAAAATGAGAAAGTTGTTTACATTGAGCGAAACTAAAGTATATAGGAATTGCGCATGTCCGTTGGGATGGCAATGTTGATCGGAGCGTGCATTGGCATCGTACTGACAACGCTTGTGTTGTCGGGAACACGAAATGGAAAAATTAAAGCCGAGTACGAGCAGTATATTACTGAGCTTGAAATGGAGCATCAACAAGCATTGGTACACGCGCAGAAACGCAGTGTAAATACGAGTCGTGCTGTACTTAAAGGAAAAATGGCAGAGCAAATGGCACCAATTATGCCTGAATTTCGGTATTTACCGAGTGATGCTAAATTTTTAGGTGACCCCATTGATTATATAGTGTTTGATGGCTATACAGATTTTCGTGATGGTGATGGACAAGCTGAAGATATTGAAGTGGTATTGATCGATATTAAAAGTGGTGGAGCACGTTTAACCAAAGGGCAACAAGCGATTGCACAAGCGATTAGAGAGGGACGAGTACGTTTTGAAACGATTCGTATTGATTTTGATGAGGTCTAAGTCAGTGCAAAGACCTCAGTCAATTTTTATACAATTAAAATATGAATTGAAAGTTAATCTATTGTATTAATGCTCATGCGCTATTTTCTGTGCGCGAGCAAAAAACATGCGTCTGCCAATGCGTGGAATACCTTCAGCATCATAATAAGATTTTTGTGTAAATTTAAAACCCGCATTGAGCAATAATAATTCAATATTGCGATTGAGATGACAGCCATCAGCAATAATTTTTTGTATCGGGGTTAATAAATTTTGCAATTTTTTCAATGTGTCATTGTTATGATATTCAACATGCTCGACCAAATGTAGTGTACCTGTGGGTTTGAGCACACGGCGAATTTCAGCCAAAGCTTTATCTAAATTGGCAATACTACACATTGTCCACGTACTCACCACATGATCAACAGAGTTATCAGCAAAAGGTAATTTTTCAGCACTTGCTTGTAAATGCTGAACTAAAAATGGTGCCTTGAAAATACGCTCTCGAGCAAGTTGAAAGACATCCGCATTGGGTTCAAGCGCATAGAGTGTATCGACTGCTTGATAAAAGGGAATATTCAAACCTGTACCAAAACCAATTTCTAATACATCGCCTTGAATGCTTTTGAGTAATTCTGCTCGACTTTGCATGAGGCTTGGTACTTGCATCACTTGATTCAGAATATGCGGGAAAACATGCTGTTGGTAATACTTATAAATCATGGCTTTGGCTTCTTATTGTGAGCTGTGTTGTCAGATATTGATATAGCGTCTTTATAGTATAATTTTAGCCTGTTTATCCAAAATGTCACTGTGCAGAACTGACAAAAGCTTGACGAAAATTCTGCATATTGTTACCGAAAGCAAATATTTATTTCAGTTTTCAGGCTTATGATAAATATGAATAAAGTTTGAATGGGAAGCAAGGACAGATGAAACACAATGCTGAGTGCGTACAGTCAAAGATTTATAAGTCATCGGCAACAGGCTTAAAATATCTTTTGTGTATCGGGGCTTTGAGCTTATTTGCTTTACAGTCCTATGCTTTTCAATCGGTTAATGTTGCAGGACAGAATGCTAGACAAAACGCTGTCAGTGACTTGAAAGCGAATATTGCACATCCAAACAGTGCTATTGCGAAACAACAAGCACAGTCGCAATTTAGGTCATCATTAAAGTCACAGTCGGTAAATTTTAAAAAATTTAATCCTGAATATAATATTGCCAATGGTTTAGCCCCAACTGATGCGGATCAAAAAATCTCAGTACTTGAAGCCTTTCAAGGTGAGTTCCGTATTTTGGGTTCAAAAGAATATACTAATGATGAGCAAGCTAAGTTTTCACCCATCGATTACGCTGTGACACGAGGTGTTTTTACTCGACCAGATATTGCCCGTCAGATTTCGATTAATCAATATGACCGCTTCTTAAATTGGCAGATGGCACATCCACCATTGCCTGCACAAATGGCAACGCAATTGGTAAGTAATATGCATATTATTCCTGCCAATCCGCAAGTGGCTGAAGATATCAAAAAAGTGAAACGTGGTGATTTGGTGCATTTAACAGGTGATTTGGTACAAATTAACGATAAAGATTTGGTGTGGAAATCGGCACTCGATTGGAATGGCGTTGGTGATGGGGCATGTAAACTCATTCGAGTAGATTCAATTCAATGGATTGAAAAACAAAATATTTAAGATTTGATATCGTTAAAATTTATAAGAGAGTATGAGTGTTTAAAATTATGAAATTATTCATGGGTATGGCATTTACTTGTCTGATGTTGGGATTAACAGCGTGTCAAAGTTCAGGATCAACAGTGGATGGTAAAACACATCAATATATCTTGAAGCAGAAGTGTCCTGCATTGTTAGAAGTTGATCAGGGAGAGGTGATTGTTGTAACTTTGCCTGAGAATCCATCGACAGGTTATCAGTGGCAAATCGCTAAACCTGTGACTTTATTGAAGATGGAAGAAACCTATTTGGCAGGCAAGGCCAATGCAGGCATGGTGGGTGTTCCTGGTACAAAAACCTTTAAATTTACGGCTGAAAAAATAGGACAAGACGACATTCACCTTGTTCATATTCGTCCGTGGGAAGCCAAAGATTCATCTATGCAAGGTGTGGAACAATGGCAATGTCGAGTTAGAATTTCCTAAACATTACCTAAGATGCGTTTGATATTTAAAACCTGAAGCAATCTTTCAAGTTTTAAATATTAGGTTAATAGGCTGTTTGAACTTCACTCGAAGCCTCACCGTCAGCCTCTGTATTACTCGTTTCATCGGTTTCGGTATAAGAGTTTTGTGATTTCCAATATTCAAGTTGGTTATTGGCAGTAATTAAATCGCCCATTCCTTTAACTTTATTATTGGGATGATCTTTTTGGTTCATAGAACTCTGACCATTTTTATATTTTTTTGCTTGTTTTTCCCAATATTGATAGAGCAACCCTTGAATATAACGCCCTTGCTCGGTTTTTAAATCTAAATCTTTCAGCATATTTTGAGCAGAACGTACACTGTCTTGTTTGCGTTGTAATTCAAGTTCAGGTGTGAGATTACCTTCATCAAGCATCTTTTTCAAATCAGCTTCAAGCGCACTATTCATTTCATTGAATTTTTGATCATATTCAATGAGTAGATCAATATCATGTCTATCATCTGCTGTTTTTGGGAATGGTTTAATCTGAGCAGTTTTAAGCTCTTTTTTTACATCACTCGACAGATCTTTATTTTTACTATCAGAGTTTGCATCATTGGATTGAGAACAGCCTGCAACCAACACCATGGAGCTGAACAACATACTCAATACAACGGGTTGAAAACGGAGCTTCATATTCATATCCTGACACTGATTTAATGTTTTTTATGTATTACTGACCGACCAATTTTTGATAATGGTAAGCATAAGTTCGATAGGGAAAGCTAATTTCATCCTGAGCTTGCTTTCCTGTGTAATCATATACTAGTTTTTCAAATTGTTGTTTCATTTGAACTTGCGAGGCACTTGGCATAGCGGCAATAAAACTCGTTGAGAGCAAACGTTGGCTCACGACTTGTTCGACTAAGCCTGTATGTAATTGATTGAATGTACTTAATGTTGGAGCATCAAAACATTGTTGCATTTCTGTTGAGTTAAAGGCATTTTTCCATAAATCACTATGGAAGCGTGGGGTATCACCTTCGTATTGAGCCAATAAGTCAGCAATTGCTTTAACCCAATTAACCTGTTCATCACGTTGATTCCAAATGAGCCCAAGATGTCCTTGGGGTTTTAAAATCCGATGGATTTCACGTAGACTTTCAGCATTTGCAAACCAATGAAAAGATTGGGCGCATACAATAGCATCAACATATTCATTTTTAAGTGGAATTTCATCGCTGTTCGCTTGTATGGTTTGTACATCAGGATGTACTATTTTCAATTGTTCAAGCATTTCTGAAACAGGCTCAATAGCAATAATATGAGGTGTGATCTGTTTGAGATAAGGCAAAAACTTTCCTGTTCCTGAACCAAGATCGACAACAATAGAATCCTGATCTAAATTCAGTTCATTTTTGAGCCAAGATACGATGTCTTGAGGATAATCTGGGCGTGCTTGTTGGTACAATTCAGCTGCTGAACTGAAGCCTTTTTGTGCAGCAGGATGTAAATAATGTGTCATATTTTGCGCTTTTTAATCTGTGTAGAATCTATAAAATATGACACCACATGTAATGGCTCGGCAAGTCATTCATTGTTTCATTTTTTTGCCTTTTGGAGAGTCCGGTTCACGGTATTGCGATGGATAAGCAGATAATTTTTGAAGATGAGCATATCAGAGCCATTTACCTAGAGGGAACGACTGAAACGCTAGTGTTGTCTTTTGGCGATTTAATTACGCGTGCGAAAGGAACATCAATCAATGCTGAAAAGTCATTGATGAAATATGATTATAGTATGGTCGGCATTATGCCCAAGCAAAAGTCTTGGTTTCCTGCGGTAAGTATGTCTGCTTTACTTGAATTTTTAACACCCATTTTGCAAAAGTATCAACGTATTGTCGGCTATGGTGGCTCGATGGGTGGTTATGCTGCAATTAAATATTCTAAGCCACTCAAAATGAACCGTGTGGTGGCAATGGTGCCACAATATTCGATCAATCCTGAAGATGTAGAAGACAAGCGCTATACCGATTTTTATGATGCAGATTTAAATGCAGATATGCAGATTCAAGCACAGGATATTAATCCTGAGTGTGAATATATTATTGTTTATGATCCTTATTTTGAACATGACAAAGAGCATTATTTAAAAATTAAACCGCTTATTCCTCAGTTGCATACCTTACATCTACCTTATACAGGACATGATGCCATTGCTGTTTTGGCAAGTTCAGCATTACTGCATGACTTTATCGAACGTCCATTTGAGCCGATTTATTTTTATCGTCAAATGCGTGAAGTGAAGAAAAATAGTAAGTTTTACTATCGTAGTGTGGTTGCTCATTTACTTGGTGCACACAATGAAGCTTTAGGAAATATTCTGAAAGGGATTGATTTACAACTCGATAAAAACTTTTTTGATGCGAGTTTAAAACAAACCATTACCCGAATTTTACTGACCAATAAACGTGTCGATGAACAAGACTTAGAAAAGTTAGGTATACAGGTCAATTTTGCTTTTGAAGAAAAAAATCAACTGCAAGATCGTTTTGGCAATATTTTAGTTTTTAATGTAATTACCCAAAAAGTTGAAAGTTATGAACAGCAGGTAATTGATATTAATGGTAAATACATTATTCCATTGCATGTTGAACATAGCGGTTTAGTTCAGGTTGAAGTGAAAAAACAGACCTATTTGATCTGTATGAATGATCGCCGTGTGACCAAATTATTCAAACAAGATGAAGCTTTATCTTTGGATATGCATCCGATTGTCATTAAAAAATGCCCAGAATTTTATTTATTGAGCTATAAAAACTTATATATGCATTCAGATGAGCAAGGGAATTGTAATTTTGAGTCTGAGTCAGTGCAAGACAACGAAAAATTCACGATGATTTAATAAAATTTTCGTCCTTCTATGAAAGGATGAGGGCGAATTTTTATAGATTTACATGGGGTTAATGGCAAGATTGTAACGCAGTAACAGGAAATAGTTGTAAGTAGGTTTTGAAACTCTGTTGCTGTTCAGATGCTTTGGGATCAAGTTCGACTCGTTGAACAGTTGTGGAAAATTCTCCTTTATTTTCGGATAAATTAGTTAATCCTCCATGACTGTAATGATATTCATAATGTGCAGCATGTTGAAGGTGTAGTTTATTTTGGATATATGCAAATAAGAAGTTTTCTTTAGTACGACCTATTTCTCCATAAAAGATTGCTTCAATTCGACAGCCTTGTGGAGTTTTAATGAGTTTAATTTGATTACCTTCAGTCGTTTGAAATTGATCAAAATTTTCTACAGATTGTAAGACTTTTTCGTCTTGCACTGGTTTTGCCAATGAGATGGGTGTAATTAAAATATTGCTCAATAAAAAAAGTGTTGTAGCGTAGATATATTGCATCATTAGTTGAAAACTCTTTGTTATTTATGATTTTCTATGAATTTTTCAGGGTTTATTTTTTAAAATACTTTAGACCTATCGTCATTATTTGGAAAGTATACGTATTAGAATACATGATATAAAAGAAGTACATAATACTGTCTATGATTGATAAGGGAACACATGAAAGCTGTATTTTTAGATTGTGAATCATTGGATAAAAATGATCTTGATTTTAGTGCATTACGTGAAGTATTTACTGATTTAGAGTTGTATCCATCTACATTAGCCACACAGGTTTTGGAACGTGTACAACATGCTGACGTCGTGATCACTAACAAAGTCGTGCTTGATGCAGAAAATTTAAAACAATGTTTATCTCTTAAGCTGATTTTGATTTCCGCGACAGGGACAAATAATGTTGATCTTGCTCAAGCCAAAGCGCAAGGCATTACGGTGTGTAACTGCCAGGGCTATGGCACATCCGCGGTGGCGCAACATACACTAATGCTCATGCTCGCTTTGGCGACTTCAGTTATTCAATATGATCATGCAGTAAAACAAGGTGAATGGAATAAATCGCCAATCTTTTGTTTGCTTGATTTTCCAATTGTGGAGCTTGCAGGAAAGACTTTAGGCATTTTGGGTTATGGTGAATTGGGGCAGGCTGTGGCTAACCTTGCCGAAGCTTTTGGGATGAAAATTATAGTCGGTGCTTTGCCTAATCGTTCAACTGGAAACCGCGTGGCATTGTCTGAGCTTTTACCACAAGTTGATTTTTTAAGCTTACATTGCCCACTGACAGAAGAAACGCGTGATCTGATTGATAGCAAAGCCATTGAGAAGATGAAGCCAAGTGCATTTTTAATTAACTGTGCACGAGGTGGCATTGTCAATGAACATGACTTGGCAACAGCTTTACGTACAGGAAAAATTGCTGGTGCAGCAACCGATGTATTCAGCGTTGAACCACCAAAAGAGGGTAACGTTCTACTTGCCAATAATATTCCTAACTTAATTATTACACCGCACAGTGCATGGGGCAGTGTTGATGCTAGGCAACGTATTGTGCAACAATTAACAGAAAATGCATCGGCATTTCAACAGGGGAAACCCATTCGGCAGGTCGGTCTTTAATCGGTCTATATAAAAAATTGCCTCAATACATCATTATTCTACCCAGCAAAACAGATAAAAATGAGGAGTTTTACATCGTGAAAACAACCCAACAGCAACTTAAGTTTTTCGGTGTCTTTGAACTTTTGATTTTTTTAGCGACTTTTTCTTTTATTGGTTTAGATATCTATGCACAACAGTATTTAGCACAGAATCCGCAAATAGATGTACATAAAGCCTTTTCATTTTTACCCTTACTGATTGGACTTGTAGTATTGATCATCTTTTTTATCAGTATTATTGTCAAAGTTCGTTCAATTTTACAATTTTCAGTGGCATGTTTATTGGCATTGGTACAATTGTGGCTCAGTTATTGTTTCCTATCTTCAGGGGCTTATCCATTTTTTGAATATAGTGCATCTCTTGGAATGGCTGTATTTGTCATGCTATCGGGACTGCACTTTTATGTCGGGCATCGTTTGATGAAAGCATTGAACCAACATGAGTTTGTGCTTTAAACCTTTGGGATTTTATCCAGATTCCTCATTTGAAATAAATGAGGAATATTTACATTATTTTTAGCGAGGAACGCCACTGGTATCATCTTCATTCGATGCTTTGGTTGAAGAATTTTCCGTTTGTTTGGTTGTCGTATTTTCTATAGGTAAGGATTGTTTGATGATCTCGGGTTCTACTTGTGTATTTTGCACAGTTGTTGGTTGTGCTATAGGCGTAAGAGGGGTTAGAACTGTAGTCGTAGGAGTGGCAGCAGTCACTTCATAAGCTGTTTTTGTGGGTATTTTGGACTGACTTAAACTGCCTTGTTCAATGGGCACGTTATATTCAGTTCGACCTAAAACACGGTCTGTGGTTTGTTCCACTTTTTTAACTGCTGTATCTATGCCTTTCTGTGTATTTTCTTTGGCAATGGTCGCCTGTTCTGCGGTATATGTTTTGGTATTGTCGATAGTTTCATCAAATTTTGGTTTGATTTTTCGGATACCATTTTCCGTTGCTTCTCCGACTTTCTCAGCTGTATTTTGTACAGCAGAACCTGTCTTTTTCGCAATCACCTTAAAAATATTAGGGTTGTCACCGTATGGTGTAGTTTTATTTTCAGTAGTGGTTTGTGCATAAATGGATGTTGTACCAAAAAGTGTAAAACTAAGCGCTAATACTTTGATTTTCTGCATTATTAAATGTACCTTCCTTTTATATAGTGACATGATACTTGCAAAATGAGGCATCGTTGTACACTGTTGGTAAAAGCATGTATAGAAACTTACTCAGTAAATCGGATTTACTGAGGTATTGTGGAGATTAGTTACAGATTTCGAGTGATGAAGCATTGAAGTTCTTTTTCAGTGCATTGAAATTTTTAATTTTATGTGCATCTTGAATATCAAATATTGTGTGTGTTTTTTCAATGTCTGCATCGACATTTGAAAATGCGGAAATAAGTTGATCACCTTTAAAAATCCAATGTTCTGTGGCTTTGCCTGTTTCAAAGTTGCCTGTAAACTCTATTACGCAGTTGTCTTTTTGCTTAATGAGACGTGCAAGGTTATGTTTTGTTGAGGGTTCAGCAGAGATGTTTTTATGTTGTTCGATGACAATAGGGGCATTAGGATCTGTCGGTGTTATTGAGCAAGCGGTGAAGGCAAGGGTTGTTAAAATAGTAGAGAAGATGATTTTTGCATTCATTGCTTTTAGTCTTGGCTGAATCTGATGAATTAAGTTTATAGAATCCAATGAGAAGATTCAGATTTATTTGGTTGTAGATTGTTTCAGGTTATTTGTGCATGATAAATATAATTTTATATAAGACATACTGAACAAGAAAAACGATCATTGCTTAAATAATATTCGCCTTGGTAATTTAGAATACTCAGTAAATATTCGCGGAATAAGTCATTTACTTCCTGAAAATCTATAAATGCTTGATTGGTATATTTAGGATCGCCAAAAGGTAAAAGAAGCCCTTCGTGAATCATTGTATTTCTTTTATCAATAATAGATTTTGTTTTTGTACGAGTAATTCTTGCCCCTTCAAAGGTCCGCTTAATCATTTCTGTTGAACCACATTTTCCAAATTTTTTATGACGATAATAAGTATTACCTTTATCTTTTAGAGGCTCATAATTTTCAATATCGTGAGGTTGAGTTTTTAAATCTGGATATTGTGGATGCTTAAATTGAGTGTCAGTTTTTATATATCCAATAATTTCAGCATACGTTCTTTTTAGATGCTCCATCAGTACATAAGAAATTATCAGTTTTGTTTCCATCGCAAGATTAGGTTTATTGATTTCTATTAGATAGCCAAATACTACTTCTAATTCTCTAGGATTTTTTAATTCTTTATAGGTTGGATAAACTTGTTCTATAAAACTTCGAATAGATTTACCTCTATTTTCAATGATGTAAGCAGGTGAATTTATAATGAAGCTTATACAGTTTCTTGATTCTATTTCTAGATTGTCAATCTTATAACTATGACGACAAATAGGTGCTTGTTGCGCAAAAGAAAGTAACCAACATATATCATCAATAATTTCTAAAATTTGAGGAATTTGCTCTTCTGTAATATCACGAACTGTAACTATGGTAGTTAAAATAGTTTTATTAATATATTCACTTTGCTTTAATTTGATGTCTTGTTGTCTAAATTCAAATACAAAACCTTCACATTGTATAATTGTAGTGTCAAGAACTCCTTGAGTTGAGAATAATTCGCCCCACATAAATAGATTAATAAGTGTTGCTTCTAATTTTTTCATAATTCTTTCAATAAAAAAACCCACTTTTTTAAGCAGGGTTCTCATTTTATTTCAAATATTTAGCTTAGTGCTGTAAAACTGAAAGATCCGTAACAGTTGTAAAAACAACGTAACTATCTAAGAAAATTTAAACTACTTAATTTTCTAAATCTTTGGTAAAAAGAATAAAAGTACAAAAGCACCAAAAATCCCACCCAAAACTAGCCAATCTTTTTTACGCATATCGGCAATACGTACGACTGAGAAATAAATACTACTATAGAAAATCAGTACAAAAACAAAAAGGACTAAAGGATTGTTATAGAAAAATCTGCTGATTCCAAAAAAGATAAAAATAACTGTGCTTGAAACCCAATAGAGAAATGCTAAAAAGAACTTATACATAGATAAGTTTCGAACTGTACGATCTAAACGGGGCAAACTAACCGCTAATACAATTAATCCTACAATTCCACCTAAGACGGAAATGAGCATGAAAAAAATTCCACTCATATCTTTTTTTTCAGGGATGTAGGCAAAGTTTTTGTAAATTAAGTAACTGCTAATCAACAATAAAAAATGAATTAGAATAAGTTTGAGATCAATGCTATAAGGGCTTTTGGGGGTTGTTGTATTCATTTTGGTATTATGTATTCTAGATATTAAAAAAAACCCCACTTATTTAAGCAGGGTTTTATTTTTATTTCAAATATTTAGCTTAGTGCTGTAACACCGAAATATCAGCAATACTTGTAAACAAGTCACGTAGCTGCGCAAGTATGCGTAAACGATTGGCTTTCAATTCAGCATCTTCTGCCATCACCATGACACCTTCAAAGAAAGCATCAATTGGCGCACGTAAAGCTGCAAGTTTAGAAAGTGCTTCAGTGTAATCTTTTGCATCCAAAAGTGGTTGAACTACAGGCAGTACATTTTGAATCTCGGTATAAAGCGCTTTTTCAGCATCTTCAACCAGTTTAGATTCAACGATTTCACCAGTAGGTTCAGCTTCTTTCGCCAAGATATTTGCAACACGCTTATTGGCAGCAGCAAGAGCAGCAGCTTCAGGCAAGTTACGGAAATGATTGACCGCATTTACACGCTTATCAAAATCTAACGGAGATTTAGGAGAAAGTGCTTGAACTGCTTGAATCACATCAACAGCAACGCTTTGATCTTCATACTTGGCACGGTAACGACCTTCAAGGAATGCCACAGCATCTGCCAAAGTCTTGCCGTGATCTTTTAATACATCGCCATAAGCAGCTAAAGCAAGTTTGATGAGTTCTTCAATCGAAACATCAAGATTATTTTCAGTCACAAGGCGCAAAATACCAATTGCAGAACGGCGCAGTGCAAACGGATCTTTCGAACCTGTCGGTGCTTGACCAATACCAAAAATACCTGTCAATGTATCTAAACGATCAGCAAGGGCAATGGTTGTACCTGTCTTGGTTTGCGGTAGAACATCACCTGCAAATTTAGGTAAATATTGCTCACCTAAAGCTTCTGCAACTTCAACGTTTTCACCTTCAAGGCGTGCGTAATAAGTCCCTGCAATCCCTTGAAGTTCAGGGAATTCACCCACCAACTCAGAAGTTAAGTCACATTTTGCAAGAAGTGCAGCTTTTTCAGCATCGGCAGGGTTTGCACCTGTAATTGGCGCTAAAGCCACAGCTAATTTTGCAATACGTTCAGATTTATTCCACAGCGTACCCAATTCAGCTTGGAACACCATATTGGCTAATTTTTCTTTACGAGAAGCAAGTGGTTGCTTTTGATCTTGTAAGAAGAAGAATTCAGCATCTGATAAACGAGGACGTACAACTTTCTCATTCCCTTCAATAATTTGAGCAGGATCTTTAGACTCAATATTTGAAACAGTAATGAAGTAAGGCTGTAATTTATTGTCGCTATTGACCAAGCAGAAATATTTTTGGTTATCTTGCATTGTCGTAATTAACGCTTCTTGCGGAACAGCAAGAAAACGCTCTTCAAAACTTGCACGAAGCGCAACAGGCCATTCAACCAATGCAGTCACTTCGTCACGAAGGTCACTTGGTACAATCGCAATCGCATTTACTTCGTCAGCAAGTGCTTTCACTTGACTGTCAATAATTGCTTGGCGTTCTTCAAAATTTGCAACAACATAAGCCGCTTTTAATTTTGGTAGATAGTCATCTGCATTTGCCAAAACAATTGCTTCAGGCGCATGGAAACGATGACCAAAAGTCACATTACCTGCTTTATGATCCTGAATGGTTGCATCAACCACATCGTTATCTTTAAGCAATACAACCCATTTTACAGGACGAACGAATTCAGTACGGCTTGCTGCTGAACGCATACGTTTTGCAATTGGAAGATTATCCAAAGCAGTTTGTAAAATTTGTGGTAATAAAACGTCAAGGCTTTGACCTTTTACGTCTTTTAAATAACAAACTTTTTCAACTTTACCTGCTTGGAACGTTGTGACTTGATCAACGGTAATGCCTTGACCACGCATAAAGCCTTCAAGCGCTTTGGTTGCATTGCCTTCAGCATCAAAAGCCGCTTGTTTAGCAGGACCATCAAAACGCTTTTGAGTATCAGCTTGAGCGCCATCAACATTGACAATTTTTAAAGCCAAACGACGTGGTGCTGCATAGGCTTCGATTGAATCAAAAGCCAAGCCTGCATCTTTTAGACCTTTTATAGTTTCTGCCAATAGGGCATCACGTAATTTTTTTAAGCTTTTTGGAGGAAGTTCTTCACAGCCAAGTTCGAATAAAACGGTATGTTTAGACATTATTTATTCTCCTCAGCTTTTGCGTCACTTTCAACTTGTGCTTTTAATTGCGCCAATACTTCATCACGAAGTTCAGGTTCAGCCATTGGGAAGCCAAGCTTCGCACGGGCATCTACATAGCTTTGTGCAATTGAGCGTGACAATGTACGTACACGTAAAATATAACGCTGACGTTCAGTCACAGAAATTGCACCACGAGCATCTAACAAGTTAAAGCAGTGTGATGCTTTAATGACTTGCTCATACGCTGGAAGTGGAAGTTCAGCTTCAATTAAGCGTGTCGCCTCAGCTTCGTAAAAGTCGAAAAGCTCAAACATTTTTTCAACGTTGGCATATTCAAAGTTATAAGTCGATTGTTCTACTTCATTTTGATGGAACACATCGCCATAAGTCACAGTACCGAATTGACCCTTTGTCCAAACAAGATCATAAACTGAATCTACGCCTTGAAGGTACATTGCCAAACGCTCAAGACCGTAAGTGATTTCACCTGTCACAGGGTAGCATTCCAAACCGCCCACTTGTTGGAAGTAAGTGAACTGAGTTACTTCCATACCGTTAAGCCAAACTTCCCAACCTAAGCCCCAAGCACCGAGTGTTGGAGATTCCCAGTTGTCTTCGACAAAACGAATATCGTGAATAAGTGTATCAATACCAATCGCTTTGAGAGAGTCAAGATAAAGCTGTTGGATATTGTCAGGGTTTGGTTTAAGGACGACTTGAAATTGGTAGTAGTGCTGTAAACGGTTTGGGTTTTCGCCATAACGACCATCTTTCGGTCGGCGTGAGGGTTGAACGTAAGCTGCGTTCCAAGTTTCAGGGCCAAGTGCACGTAAGAATGTTGCAGTGTGGAATGTCCCTGCACCCATTTCCATATCGTAAGGTTGTAAAATGACACAACCTTGTTCAGCCCAGTAGTTTTGTAAGGCTAAAATTAAGCCTTGGAATGTATCGATATGCGATATGGCGCGACTCATGCAGCATCCACTATAAGTATTAGAAAAATTGGTTCTCAGTATAAGGATTTTGGGAGGGAGTGGCAAAGGGTATAGGTCAAGTTATATTGTTTTTCATAAAGGTCAGAATTCAATCAAAATATTTGGCTAAGTTATGATGATAATGTGATCAAAATAAAATGAGAAATAGATGAATTATTTAGAAATTATTGGCAAAAAATTAATTCATACCCAAGGGGGCAAGAGTATATCGATTGGGCAGTATTGAAACTTGAGCAAGGTTTTGAAACAGAGTCTATTATTACTTTAGTTTCGTTATTGCTAGAAATTTTTCTTGATGTAGATATTGCAGAAGCATATTTTACTCAATCTATTGAGGAAGTTGGATTACCATACCCAATTGATAAAATTGCAATTTATGCATATTTATAGTTTTATTGCGACGAAGTGATTCTTGGTGAAATTGAACCTGAGTATGCTGCCAGTGAATTAAATGAAATTTGTGAAAATATAAAATTTAATCCAAAATTTAAAACGATTTATCATTCAACAATGATGGTTTAGTATGATCTGATAGAGGATTTAGACAATCTCTCTATGGATGAGCCATCAATTTATCATACTGAGTTTAATCATATTAATGTAGATGATTATATATTGGAAAAGGCAGATCAATTTAAAGCTGTGCTATCACTTGATTGATCATAAAGGCTTCGAGAGCTTTTCATTTGGAAAATAGAATTAAATAATAGAAGATATAAAATAAATATACCTTTAAATTATCATTATCGTATAATTTAGTAATATTTTGAAAGGCTGAGCTCGATATTTGTGTCTGAATTTACAATAAACTCGTTAAACACTTTAAAACCAAATTTTAAAGTTTTACCCTTTAAAGATCGCGTGTTATGTGGATTTGGTGCGCTCATCGGTCTAGCTATTTCTTCATTAATCAGTTGGCACGTGCTAGGTGGGTTTAATGCATGGTATATCGCACCAATGGGAGCATCATCGGTCTTATTATTTGCAGTTCCTGCTAGCCCCTTAGCACAGCCGTGGAATGTTGTAATAGGTAATACCATTGCAGGAGTCATTGGTGTTAGCTGTGCCTTATTCATTGCAGAGCCGACGCTTGCCTTTAGCTTGGCTGTTGCACTGACTATTTTTCTAATGATGAGTACAGATTCCTTACATCCACCAAGTGGGGCTGTGGCAATTACTGCTGTGATGGGAGGTGAGTCGATTCATCAACTAGGTTATGCATTTGTTTTTTATCCTGTGTTACTCAATTCAATTTTACTGCTGATTGTTGCGGTAATTTATAACCGAATGCTGGGTAAGCAATTTCCTCAAGTTGCGCAAATCAATACGCGTTCTAAAGATCCAACGCCAACCCAAAAAGTCACAATTCAACCGCAGGACATTAAAGATGCGCTTGCTGATCAGACTGAATTACTCGATATCAGTGAATATGACTTACAGAAAATTATTCTAAAAGCACAAGAAAATGCCAATGCTCGACAGGTCGGTGATTATTTATGTCAGGACATTATGAGTAAAGATGTAATTTTTTTACATGCTGAAGATGACATTCATAAGGCATTAGACAAGTTTAAGCAGGTCAATTTAATGAGTTTGCCTGTAGTGAATGTGGACAATGAATTAGTGGGCACACTTGCATTGTATGAAGTGGTGGAGTGGTTTAAAGGTTCAACAGATGTACATACATCATGGCAGCATTTAGTGAAACAGATTATGAATCTGCAAGTAGTGACGGTACAACCTCAGCAACCGATTCAGGATTTAATTCCTTATTTTGTTGAGCGGTCATTCAATTATATTCCTGTGGTTGATGGTAAAAAGATCGTTGGGATTATTAGTCGTGCCGATATGATTGCAGCTATGCAACAGTTATTGCTGAAAAAATAAAGCTTTAAAAGTTTACTATTTAAAGTCAAACCTAAGGCAAAAAAACTGCGATACATTGGGGTAATGATCGCAGTATAAAAATGAAGTAAGAAATCTATATAAATGTATTATCGATGAAAATTGTTTTCTTCAGACACCGTACGCATGTTGTATGGAGTTTCAATGCGTTGTGTTTGCTTTGGCATGAGCAACCATAATACAAGGTAAACCAAAATGCCTGGAAAGGCTGCACTCATTAGGGAAACCACCACAAAGATGATACGTAATAGTGTTGGATTCCAACCAAAACGTTCAGCAATACCGCCTATTACACCGGCGATCATATTGTGTCGGTTAGAACGGTATAAACCAGAATTGGTCATTCAAGGCTCCTTTAAAAATAAAAAATGAGAGAAACAAAAGTTTAAATATTGCTTCATTTATAAATATGGGGATGATCTATTCGACTTAAAGTCTAGAGCAAAATTATTTTGTTATTGCTCTGTAAGTATAATTTAAATGAGTTCCTTAAAATGCGAGATGAGTTTAAATAGGTAGTTGTGTATTTTTATACTTTTGTAAAAGGGCACTAAAGGTGAATGGTAGTCTGTGGGATAATCACTACTATATACAGATCTAGATGTATGGGTTTGAAGTAAAAGGTATGAACTCTTTTGATTAAGCATAAAATTTTCAGAAAATGTAAAAACAGAACAGTTTGGAGTATCGCTAATACAGCAATTTTTGCAGTATTACTTATGGCATGTTCAAACCAACAAAAAGATGACGTGAGCATGCATGAGGATATTCAGGTTGCTTCAGAAGCTACCGAGCCTCAAAAAAAGATTACAGAAGATAAAACACAGCAAGATGATGAAGGGGAAAAATTGACAGAAGCTGCAGGACCTGCTGTAACACAAGCTTTAGAGGATGATCATGTAGCGCAGGTTTCAAATGTATCGATGCCTTTTGTTGGGCGCTATCATACTGAAATTAATTGTGAAGATAAATTTGCGCATTGTGAAAAAGGATCAGCAGAATTTATTATTAACTTGCTGCCTGATGGTACGGCACATCGAACTTTTGTATATAAGGGGCGAGTGAGTAATGATAGCCATGATGAGCTTGCCAATCGTAACTATAAAAAGAATACATGGCATTATGATGAAGAACATCATCAAATTATTGTAAAAAGAATAGAAGGAATTCAATTTTTTTATAGCATTAATGATGAGCAAAACTTGGTTATAGACCGTGATAAAATTTTAAATGTTGATAAGACCAATAAGAATTATTTTTCAGTGAAAGGACATCATGCACCTGAGCATAATTATGTGATGACGAAATTTTAACGGCTAAATGCGAAAATCACTTAGAAGCTAAAATGGAATAAGCAAGAAGAGAAATAATTAAAAAAAAATACAATGGGTTGTTATAGGATTGGAAACGATGATTATTAATAGTCAAGACTCTACCAATTCTGAATACGAATGGGTGTAACAACATTTTAAGTGAGTATGATAAAAAGTAAAAATTTGAAAAAGTGAGTCCATTGAATTTAGTATGGATTGTCTAATTAAAATGAATTTAGATTTGGTTTTGTTGAAGAAACGCAGAATAAAGAAGTTCAGAAATAATCTTGAAGAGGGGAATAAATGGTGGGTCGTCCGCGATTCGAACGCGGGACCAACGGATTAAAAGTCCGCTGCTCTACCAGCTGAGCTAACGACCCTGAGTGAATTTTAGAATGAAATTCTAAATTTCTTGTAAGACTAGCGAAATGCAATTCTTACAAAAATTAGATGATATCTTTTTAGATATATCTAATTACTTTTCAGGAAAATCTGGAAAGATGATGGTGGGTCGTCCGCGATTCGAACGCGGGACCAACGGATTAAAAGTCCGCTGCTCTACCAGCTGAGCTAACGACCCATCAAGGAATCAAAATAAGTGGTGGGTCGTCCGCGATTCGAACGCGGGACCAACGGATTAAAAGTCCGCTGCTCTACCAGCTGAGCTAACGACCCTGAGCAAACATTTAGATGAAATCTTAATGTTTAGTGCAAGAATTTTGTTCTAGCACCACTGCATTTGATGGAGCGTATTGTAGCAAGATCTCCATTGAGCGCAAGTAAAAAATTCAAAAGTTGTTGGTGTTTGCTTATAAATACAACAACTTTTGTTTTTTTACTCAAAAAATAAGCGCTATTGGGTTAGAAACGATACTTGTAAGCTGCAATATTGGCTTGGATTTCAGTAGTCAGGTCGGTATATGCTGTGGCTGAAGGCAATAGCACAAGTAGTTGGTCCGAAGTTTGATTTAAATCATAGCCTTGATCTTTCAGCTTGTTTTTTTGATATTTGAATGTACCAGTGGTTTCAACGGTTTGTTGTATACGTAAAAACACAGGGACAGCATAAGCAGGAAGATTTTTTTTGAATTCTTGAACCATGTTAGTTAAATCTTGCTCGCAGAGTGTCATGCCATCAAGTAGGGTAATGGCTGCCATGCCTGCACGACCATTGGTTTCAGGAATTTCGACACCATAAACGACTGCTTCTGCAATTTTAGGATATTCACTGACAATATTTTCGACTTCCGTAGTTGAAACATTCTCACCTTTCCAACGGAAAGTATCGCCTAATCGATCGACAAATTGTGCATGACGGAAACCAATATCACGGACTAAGTCACCCGTAATAAAGTACGAATCTCCTTTTTTAAAGACATCTTTCATAATTACAGATTTGTTTTTTTCAGGATCGGTGTAACCATCGAAAGGAGAGCGACTGGTAATTTTACCAATCAATAAACCGACTTCACCTTTGCTGACTTTTTTACAAAAGCCTTTTGCATCATGAATGGCTTCATTTTTTTCTTTATCGAATTGAATAATGGCATACGGTGTTGGAGAAAAGCCCACGGTATTGTCAAAGTTAAAGATATTACTAAAACCGACATTACCTTCACTTGATGCATAAAGTTCTAAAATTTCCTCTACACCAAAACGCTCTTTAAATTTGCTCCAAATGTTTGGACGCATACCATTACCAATCATTTTGGTTACACGATGTGAATGATCAAGTTCTGAAATAGGTGCATCCATCAGATAACGGCATAGCTCACCGACATAACCAATTGCAGAAGCATTATATTTTTTAACATCGGGCCAAAACTGTGAAGTGGAGTACTTACGGCGAATTGCAAGTGCTGAACTCCCTGCAATCACACCACACCAACACACCACCATACCTGTAGCATGATAAAGCGGTAGAGTGCAGTACATTACATCATCTTCTTTTAAGTTGAGAATGTGACCATACGTGCCGTAAGCGAGTGTCCAACGACTGTTGGTAAAGATTACGGCTTTTGGTAAGCCTGTTGTACCTGATGTGTAAATGTAGAATAAACCATCTGAACCTTGGACTTTATGTGTTGTCGGTACATTAAATTTTGGAAATTGATCAACAATTTCAGCAAGATTTTGGAAGCCGTTAGGTGCTGTACCTTTGTCTTGTTGTGTGGGTTGATCTGCAAACCAATAAAAACGATTAGGAGGAATGTTTAAATCTTGACGAATTTCATCAACAGCTTCACGGCATTCATCACCGATAATAAGGGCCACAGGATTAACAAGGTTGATGCTATGTGACAAAACTTTGCCTATTTGTGATGTATTCACAAGCGCAGAAGTTACCCCAATTTTAGCAAGAGCAATGACCGTTGCAATAAGTTCGGCACGGTTTTCAATAATGACAGTGACAACATCACCTTTATTTAACCCAATAGATAGGTAATAGTGTGCAATTTGGTTTGCCCAACCATTTAAGTCTTGGTAGCTATAGCGCTGCTCTTCAAAGAGTAATGCATCACCGTAAGGATTACGTTTAACTGCACGTTCAAATGCCAATCCTAAACCTGTGGGCGTTTTTGCAGTGCGAATATAAGCTTGTGACAAACCTGTAAGTAAATGAGGTACTTTGTGGAGAAATTTTGGTAGATGTGAAACAACATCAGAGATGCTGATTAAGTCATTTTGTGGTGTCTGGCTCATAGAAATCCTGTTATTTTTCGTAATCCAATCATGCCGATTTGAAGCAAAATATTTGCGCTTTTATACACCTGTCTTTTTATAGGTTAAAAACTAGTGCAATCAACCTAATTTAATAAAAAGGTTAAAAATATCCTTAAAAATAACAAAAAAAACCAGTCATCGGAATGACTGGTTTTTTTTATTTTATCGCATTTGTGCAATTGATCTAAAGATCAATCACTCTGCGACTGGTGTTTTCTTTGGTGGACGACCACGTGGGCGACGTGGGCGAACAGGTTTTTCATCATCCACCTTATCTGTTGTTTCGCTAGATGTGTCTGTTTGTGCTTCATCTGTACTGACGGCTTGCTTAGTAACCGATTCAGTTAGAGCAATTCCAGTTGATTCAGTCGGTGTAACGGCTGAATCAATCGTAACAGTTTCTTCTTCAGTAGGAGCAGCATCTATAATTGCTTCAACGGTAGATTCTTCTGCTTGAACAGTTTCAGCTTGGGCAGTTTCTGTTACAGCAGCATCAGCAATAACAACATCTTCAACTACTGTTTCGGTTACTTCAACGCTTGGTTGGGCCACTTCTTCAATGTGAGCATGCTTTGCTTGTTCGTGTGCTTGCTCAGCTGCTTGTTTTGCTAAACGACGACGTTCACGAGGATCATTTGCTACACGTGTATCAGACACAGCTTTTGGCGGTGTTAGATCAAGCATAGGTGCAGGTTCTGCCTCAACTTTGACTTGAGTCACAACAGCATCACGAGTAACAGGCTTTTTCTCTACTTCGACTTCAACAGTTTCAGCCGTTAAGTTTGCTGCAAACTCTTCTGTGAATTTAAGCAAAGCACGGTTAAATGTTGGAATTAAACCAAACTGTTCAATCAGAACGGCACAATCGTTACCATAAACATGGCGGATTAAGCTACCAATCGTGTACTGACCTAAAGTTGGAACTTGTGAAGGGTTTAACTTTGGTGCAGCAGCTTTGGTTTTTGCGACTTCACGTTGCTGACGACGACGTTGACGTGGATCATTGCTCGCACGAATGTCTGTAGAACGTGATTTCTCTTGTTTAGTTGTTGCAGGTGTACGTGGTACTTCTGCTTCAACGATAACTTCAGCAACGGTTGCAACAACTTCAGCCGTTACGATAGGTTGAGCTTGGACTTGCGCTGCGACTTTAACGTGCTGTGGTGCTAATGCAACAATTTCACTACGTTCATTATCAACATTAACGACCATTGCAGTTTTCATGTTGTCATGACGTGGTGCATCAACAAGGTCGACTTTTACCTGCGCTAGTTGTGGTGCAACTTTTTCTACTGCTTGTGCAACAGGGGCATTACTTTGACTTTGCTGATCTTCATTGAAGACATTTGGGTCACGGTGACGGTTTGGTCGGTTTGGACGTTGTTGATTGTTACGGTCACGGCGCGGAACAGATTGTTGTTCAACAGGAGCATCAAACTGTTGTTCACGATCTTGTTGCTGACGCTCATGACGTGATTTTGGGTTTGGACGCTTTTGTTGTTCACGTGGTTCTTGGCGTTGCTCGTGACGCTGTTCCTGACGAGGTGTTTGTACAACTTCCTCAATCACCTGATGATGTTGTTCAGGTGCTTGCTCACGAACTTCTTTTTGTTTGTGATTTGGATTGTTGCGTTTTTTGTTGTTACGCTGAGGTTTGTCATCACGTTCTACTGATTTTTCATAAGATTTTTCAGTGTAGTGATGTTGCTGATTGTCTTGTGCACGAGCAGGAGACAAATAAGCATTGGTTTCAGCAACAGGAGCAGTCTCTACAACAGCAGGAGTTGCAACAGGTGTATTGACGGTTGTGTTGGTATTGACCTGACCAAACTGACCACGGCTCACAGCACCGCCATTGATCATTTGCTCAATTGCTGCTGCTGCATTGTTTGCCGTACGTGACTGATCTACAGTGCGCGCTTGTTTTTGTACAAACAAATTTTCTAACCAAGCACATGGGCTTGATGATGCAACTTCTGCTTGTGCTTGAACATTTTGCTGACGCTGTTGAGGGCGCTGTTGTTGAACACGTTGTTGTGATTGCTGAGCATTTTGTTGTTGAACGGGTTGCTGTGCAGTCGGTTTTCTTTGTGATTTATTGTTATTACTTTGAACAGGAGCTGCTGTATGAACATGCTCTTCTTCTAAGTGCCACTCAGATGACTCATAACCCAACTCTTTTTCGCTTAAGCGTGTTGCTTCAGTACGCTCATAGCTTGTTGGTGCAAAGCCTTCAGGATTATATGAAATTTCGTAATGTGGCGTTTCTAAATGTGGATGTGGCAATACAGTGACACGTACACCCGAAGTTTGTTCTAAATAAACAAGGCTGTGACGCTTTTCATTCAATAAGAATGCAGCAATTTCAACAGGGACTTGAATTTGAACTTCACCGTGACGTTCACGTAATGCAATCTCTTCAACCTTACGCATAATGGATAAAGATAAAGAACGTAAGTCACGAACCATACCCGTGCCATGACAACGAGGGCATACATAACCCGTTGCCTCTTCAAGAGAAGGGCGCAGGCGTTGACGACTCATTTCCATTAAGCCAAAACGAGACAATTGTCCGAATTGGATACGAGCGCGGTCACTTTGTGTTGCTTCACGAAGTTTGGCTTCAACCATACGTTGGTTGCGCTCTTTGGTCATATCAATAAAGTCGATCACCACAAGACCGCCAATATCACGTAAACGTAATTGACGCGCAATTTCTTCTGCTGCTTCAAGGTTCGTGTTTAATGCTGTTTCTTCAACATCATGACCACGAGTTGATTTTGCAGAGTTAATATCAATTGAAACCAATGCTTCAGTTTGATCAATCACAATCGAACCACCAGCAGGAAGTTTAACTTCACGCTCGTAGGCTGTCTGAATTTGGCTTTCAATACCGAAATGTGCAAACAATGGTTCGTTTAATGTATATGTTTTTAACTTGTCTAACTGATTTGGCATAACTGCTTTAACGAAGTTATACGCTTCACCAAATGCTTGTTCATTATCAATTAGGATTTCAGCAACATCATCACGTAAATAATCACGAATTGCACGTGTTACCACGCCCGCTTCTTGATGAACCAACATTGGCGATGGACCTGATGTTGCAGTATTTTGAATTTGTGCCCACAGATCAAGTAAGTGTTGCAAATCTAATTGCAATTCTTCTTGGCTGCGACCAATACCTGCAGTACGTACAATCACGCTCATACCACGAGGTGTATTGAGCGATGCAAGCATATTTTTCAATTCTTCACGTACAGAACCTGAAATTTGACGGCTAATACCGCCACCTTTCGGGTTGTTTGGCATAAGAACCAAATAACGACCAGCAAGTGAAATATAAGTTGAAAGTGCAGCGCCTTTATTACCACGTTCTTCTTTTTCAACTTGAACCAACAGCTCTGTACCTTCAGTGATGAGTTCACGAATGTTGCTTGTTTGGCGAGGATCGGCTTTGTAGTAAGTATTGGCAATTTCACGCATCGATAGGAAGCCCTGACGACCTGCGCCATATTCTACGAATACAGCTTCAAGCGAGGGTTCAACGCGAGTCACATGACCTTTGTAAATATTGGCTTTCTTTTGTTCACGCGTACGATTTTCTAAATCGAAATCATATAGACGGTGACCAGTAACGAGTGCAACGCGAACTTCTTCGGCATGTGTTGCATTGATCAGCATACGTTTCATGGGTGTAACACCTAATAGTGTAGTGATTCACACCGACAAATCGCTATTTTAAGTGAAGCGAACATCTACAATTTGGGTGGATCAACACTTAAATCATAGAAACATCCTTGATGATTTAAGGTTACAACCAACTTGTTGTATTTTTAGATACTTAAGTTGGTTTTGATACCGATCTATCTTGCTTGATGCTGCGTTACTTCTTTAATCTTTGCACAATTAAAGTTTTGAGTTTTTCACTGGTACTTGAAGTGGTGCATTGGATGACTGAATGTAGTCGTCTTTCCACTGTCACATTGCTCGAAGAGCGTCTCTATTTGGAGAGCGTCTTGATACGGAATTATCATCGTATCTTTACAAAATGTGCAGTTCCAATGCCTCAATCACTTATGTCCTGAATAACACTCTAAAGAAAGCAACTTGTCTGATGTGTTTCAGTTTATGTTTAAAACCAATCGCTGGACTATGACCAGTTTGGCGACATATATTTTTAAACAAACTGATTTTTGTACTTTAAATACAATTAAACGCAACAGTTTGTCTTTTTGCCGATATAATAAAGCCTTCGGCGTCGGCATATTCTTTTGGGACCTTTCCGTATCTGTCGTGAATTTTATACTGTGTGCGACATTCTCATTTTTTGAAAAAGATCACACTAAATTTCACTTACGGTGGTATCCGTGCGCTGACTATAGCAAACCTTGAATCATCTGCCTATGGGCTAGAGGCTTATTTTGTATGAAAAGTATAGTCTAAATGATCAGTTTTTAATCAAAATTTCGTTTTTTATTGGATCTCCTAACTGTATGAATTCTACGCAAGAATGGCAAAATGTAACTTGGTTTGAAGTTGACGAGTATCAAGAGGGTCAACGGATTGATAATTTCTTATTTTCTCGCCTTAAGGGTGTGCCAAAAAGCCGCATTTATCGCTTAATTCGTGAAGGACAAGTACGGGTCAATAAGAAACGTGTTAAAGCTGAAAGCAAACTTGCAATTGGCGATCAAATTCGTGTTGCACCAATTTTCTTTGAACAGAAAGAAGATGCTGCACCTGTATCTGATAAAGTTGCACAAAGTTTGCTTACTCGTGTCGTGTATGAAGATGAAGGTTTATTAGTTGTCAATAAACCTTCAGGTATTGCCGTACATGGCGGTAGTGGCGTGGCGTATGGTCTAATTGAAGGCTTACGTGCGGCAACAGGTAAAAAGTATTTAGAGCTGATTCATCGTATTGACCGTGATACATCTGGTTTGGTCATGATTTCTAAAAAGCGTAGTACTTTGAAAACGCTACAAGATTTTTTACGTGAACATAAAATTAAAAAAACCTATGCAGCGATTACTAAAGGTCAGGTAAGTTTAGATCGTCAATTGATTGATCAACCATTGCATCGTTATGAATTATCAAATGGCGAACGCCGTGTACGTGTATCGACAGAAGGTAAAGAGTCGAAAACACAGTGGAATGTACAAGAACGTTTTATGCATGCAACACTTGTGTATGCATCACCACTTTCAGGTCGTACCCATCAAATTCGTGTACATGGCTTGAGCATTGGTCATCCACTTATTGGTGATGATAAATATGGTCATGAAACAGAATATCGTGGACCAAAAGCACGCCGTTTATGTCTACATGCAATGCGTTTAGAAATTCCAGGTTATCCTGTGATTGAAGCACCGATGCCTGAAGATATGCAAAGTTTAATTGCTCAGCTCCGTGCGCAGAAAAAAGACAAAGAAACACCGACAAATTTGGATGAATGAAAAATTTAAATGAGTCACTGTGTCATTATTATTTTAAATCTCTCTTAATCCCTCTTTTTTTAAAAGAGGGAAATGCTCTTAGATCAAAGAGAAGATTATCAGTTGAATCAAATATTGGAGTCATCATGCAAAAACCTGTGGAACTGATTATTTTTGACTGGGATGGAACACTATTTGACTCAGTTGGACAAATTGTGGCGAGCTTAATGTTTGCTGCAAAACAGTTTGATCAACCACTGACAGAAGCAGATGCTAAAAGTATCATAGGTTTAGGTTTACCTGAGGTGGCGCAAGTTTTATTTCCTCAAGTGCCTGAGCTACATGCTGATATTCTAAAATGTTATGGCGATCATTATGTTGTAAATTCTACAGATGATCGTTGGTTTGATGGTGTGGCTGAAATGTTGCAGGACTTAAAAAGTCAAAATGTAAAATTGGCAGTCGCAACCGGTAAAAGCCGCCGTGGTCTTGATCGTGTTTTAGCGCAAACACAAAGTCAGGATTTATTTGAAATTACTCGTGCTGCAAGTGAAACTAAGTCAAAACCTGATCCGCTGATGTTAGCTGAAATTTTACAATTTACAGGTGTAAAAGCTGAACATGCGATTATGGTTGGTGATACTTCTTATGATTTAGAAATGGCTCAGAATATTGCGATGCCTCGTGTGGGTGTGAATTATGGCGTGCATACGCCCGCAGTTTTACAGTCATTTAATCCATTAGCCGTTGTAGCTGATGTCGCTACTTTACATCAATTTTTAAATGCACAAATACGCATGAAAGAGGCAATCTAAGTTTCCGATTTTATGTGTATTTAAAATAAAATATATTTTGAATGAATCAGTGCCGTATTGGAAAGTTTTAACTTTTAAATACGGCTTTTTTTTGCATATTTTTCGGTGTTATTTATATTCGTCATCAATCAAATGCTATTTGAGTTTTTACAGATTGAGGATGTTTTAAAATTCACCTTATTAGCATTTAGTCGTAGATGCTATTTTTTTCAAAAAGGATAAATAATGAATATTGAATACTTAAATTACTTTTGTTATTGATTTTTAAAACATGTTTGTTTCAGTCTAAACGGTAGACAAGATTTATAGGTTCTAACTATTGTCATAAATAAAATAAGTATTGGCACAAAAACAGCAATTTCTCGATGCTTAAACTGTTTATAAAAGTACACGTTTTAAAATATGAAGTGGTTAGATGTGGGTAAACTGCATAGATGATCTGCACCATATTTACGCCAAATTTCACATGTTATATGTAGAAATTCAGCCCTCTAAAACGTGACTGACCCATTTTGCAGTTTAAGGAAACATGATGTCGAATTCTGCTGTTGTTGAAACAAGTGTTGAAGTGGTTGCTTTGGCTTTAAGAGAAGCTGAATTGTCAAAAAATGCGATTGCACCTGTGCGCCCACAATTGGGTGGTGAAAGTGCAGATGTGGATATTGCTTATGCTGTGCAAGAAGTAAATACACAACGTGCGTTAGCTGAAGGTCGTCGTTTGGTGGGTCGTAAAATTGGTTTAACATCAGTTGCGGTACAAAAGCAATTGGGTGTGGACTCTCCTGATTTTGGTATGTTATTCGCCGACATGTCGTATGGCGATGGCGAAGCGATTCCGGCAGGATTACTGATTCAGCCAAAAGTTGAAGCTGAAATTGCTTTGGTTATCAATAAAGATTTAACTCAAGAAAAACACACTTACGCAGATATTATCAGTGCAACTGAATATGCATTGCCTGCTGTAGAAGTAGTCGATAGCCGTATTGAAAATTGGAAAATTTCATTGATTGATACCGTTGCAGATAACGCATCTTCTGCAGCTTATGTTTTGGGTTCACGTCCTGTGAAACTTGAAGATCTTGACCTTGTAAATTGCAAAATGACTATGACTTGTCGTGGGGAAGTGGTTTCTCAAGGTATCGGTAAAGCATGTTTATCAAATCCACTCAATGCTGCTGTATGGCTTGCCGATGAGATGGTACGCCGTGGTCGTCCATTACTTGCAGGTGACATCATTTTAACAGGTGCGCTTGGGCCAATGGTTGTTGCCAATGCCGGTGATGAATTCCTTGTTGAAATTGAAGGTTTTGGTTCAGTAACTGCGGCATTCGCTGCGGAATAAGATTTTACATCGACAGTATGAATTCATTAAAACTGACTACATTTTCAATTAAAAAGAAAAGTAAGAGTTTTTGAGTGCTGTCTGATCACGCTATTTTGAAGAGATATCGTTCATGAAAAAAATTAAATGTGCCTTGATTGGTCCAGGTAATATCGGTACAGATTTACTTTATAAATTACAACGCAGTGAATGGTTGGAGCCAGTATGGATGGTGGGTATTGATCCAACATCGGAAGGTTTGGCTCGTGCTGAAAAAATGGGTATTAAAACCACAAGTGATGGTGTTGATGGGTTACTTCCTCACGTTCTAGAAGATGAAATCAAAATTGCTTTTGATGCAACATCTGCCTATGTGCATGCTGAAAACAGTCGTAAGTTAAATGAACTTGGCGTGTTGATGATCGACTTAACACCTGCTGCAATCGGTCCATTTTGTGTACCGCCAGTCAATCTTGAAGCCTTGCTTGAAGCAGGCGAAGTACCGAATGTGAATATGGTGACATGTGGTGGTCAAGCAACAATTCCAATGGTTGCTGCTATTTCACGTGTTCAGTCTGTGAACTATGGCGAAATTATTGCCACTGTATCGACAAAATCTGTTGGACCAGGGACACGTAAAAATATTGATGAATTTACTCGTACCACGGCGGGTGCAATTGAGCAGGTTGGCGGTGCGAAAGCAGGTAAAGCGATCATTATCATTAACCCTGCTGAGCCGCCACTCATGATGCGTGACACCGTACATTGCTTAGTTGAAGGTGAGCCTGATCAGGCTGCAATTACGGAATCTGTGCATGCCATGATTAAGGACGTTCAAAAATATGTTCCAGGTTATAAACTTGTAAATGGTCCTGTATTTGATGGTAACCGTGTTTCAATTTTCTTAGAAGTTGAAGGTTTGGGTGATTATTTACCTAAATATGCTGGGAACTTGGACATTATGACGGCAGCTGCTGCACGTACTGCTGAAATGTTTGCTGAACGTCTCATTGCGAATCAAACCACTGAAGCTTAAGGATGAATACTATGTCTAAAATTATTATTAATGATATGACACTACGTGACGGTATGCATCCGCAGCGTCATCAAACCTCTATTGAGCAAATGATTGCCATTTCAACTGCACTTGATGATGCTGGAGTCCCACTGATTGAAGTGACACATGGTGATGGTCTTGGTGGAAATTCAGTAAATTACGGTTTTGCTGCTGCAACGGACGAAGAGTATTTATCTGCTGTTGTGCCGTTGATGAAAAATGCCAAAGTCACTGCATTGTTACTTCCTGGAATTGGTACGGTTGATCATTTGCATATGGCGCATGAAATTGGTGTTTCTACCATTCGTGTGGCTACACATTCAACAGAAGCAGATTGTTCAGAACAGCATATTACTGCTGCTCGTAAGTTGGGTATGGATACTGTAGGCTTTTTGATGATGGCGCATATGGCATCTCCTGAGCATCTTCTAGAAGAAGCGAAAAAGATGGTATCTTATGGAGCAAACTGTATTTATGTAACCGATTCTGCTGGTTATATGTTGCCAAATGATGTCACAGATCGTATTGATACTTTACGTCAAAGTTTAGATTCAAATATAGAAATTGGTTTCCATGGTCATCATAATTTAGGTATGGGTGTGGCAAATTCTGTTGCAGCTGTAAATGCAGGTGCAATACGTATTGACTTGGCATCTGCTGGTCTTGGCGCAGGCGCAGGCAATACACCGCTTGAATTGTTTGTCGCTGTTGCTAACCGTATGAAAATGGAAACTGGCATCGACTTGTTTAAAGTACAAGACATTGCAGAAGACCTTGTTATTCCAATGATGCACAATCCAATTCGTGCAGACCGAGATGCAGCAACGTTAGGCTATGCGGGTGTTTATTCATCTTTCTTATTGTTTGCAAAACGCGCTGAAGCAAAATATGGTGTATCTGCACGTGATATTTTGATGGAGTTAGGGCGTCGTGGTACGGTTGGTGGTCAGGAAGATATGATTGAAGATTTAGCATTGACTATGTCTAAAGCCAAAGAAGCGCATGCTTAAGTCGGATTAACGAAATAAGTACAGGAAATTTATCCTGTACTTATTTTTATGGATTAGACAAATAGAATATTAGAAAGCAGGTTTTAGAAAAAATACCCAATTGAAAAGGCAAACATTTTATTGATGTCTTGATTATCACCTTGAGCGAGTGAAGTGCTACTGCCACCAACAGCAGGGTCATTTTTACTAATGATATATTCTGCTTGAACACCAATGTCTTTATAAAAGAAATACACCCCAGCATTGATTCGTTCTGAATCAAGATATCCTTGCTGATCTTTATAGTATTTTCCATAAGATAGATAAGGTTTAATTTCAGGAACATTTTCAAAAGGTTGTTTGATCGAGTAATTGATTTCGTTCAACATAAAGTTGCCATCATTGGCAACTTGATAAGAAAAATCGCGAGCACCTAATGTCGAATCATTTGGACGTAATGCATCTGCATTGTTTACTTTTTGCTGTCCTGCGATAATCAACCACTGCCAGTTTTGATAATCCGTTGTGGCAAAAGCATTCCAAGAGTCTCGTTTGCCCGTTTCACCACTGATTCGATTGTCTAGGTCAGAGTGTAAATATGATGCACCAACTTCAGTTTTAAAGTTCTTTTCTGCATCAATTTTAAATGTTTTAGCAAAGCGTGTTGCCCAGATATTTTCTTCTTCAATATGTGTCCCGTTTTCAATATCATCAGCTTCGACATAACTCACGCCATATCGGCTTGAGTCTTTACTTACACCTTTAAAATTACCACCATCTTTAGGATAAAAACCGAGTGTAAAAGCATAATCATTTTGATTTAACTTGTACTTAACACCGACGTTTTCTA
This sequence comes from Acinetobacter sp. 1207_04, assembly GCF_052850415.1. Classification (NCBI taxonomy): domain Bacteria; kingdom Pseudomonadati; phylum Pseudomonadota; class Gammaproteobacteria; order Moraxellales; family Moraxellaceae; genus Acinetobacter; species Acinetobacter sp. 1207_04. Next base: position 116,487 of record NZ_VXCQ01000012.1, read on the forward strand.
CGCCTTCAAAACCCATTGATGAGAAAAGAGAGCCATAGTTGGTGTTACCCCAGTATCGACCAAAACCGAATTCAACATCTTGTTGACCTGCTGAAATACGGCTATGTTCATTGAGTTTATAGCCTAACCAAGCGTCACGGATAAAGACTGCATCACATAAACGATCATATTGGTAGCAACGAGCTTCGAAAGAGGCAAGCCAATTGGGATTTTCATAATTTAGCATCAGTTTAATATCGAGGAATTTGAATTGTCCATTGGTCGAACCTTCGCTCATATCATCAGCAAAATCTTTGTAAACATAAGCACCACGAACAGCACCGCCAATATTTAGACTACCGATATCCGTTTTTGAGTCACCTATATTGATAGTGCCTGCGTGTGCAGAACCTGTACCGATGAGTGTAGAAAGCGCAAGAAGGGTAAAAATTTTATTCATCTTAATAAGTCCCTGTTTAAGATGGAGGTATTAATGACTGCTGTAAAAATGCAGGCAGAGTACAAGCACTCAATACAAAAAATGATGTATTGAGGCTGTACGAAATGATTAGATTAAATTTGAAACAAGAGGGGTTTTATCGGCTCAATGTTGTGGCACTTTCCATGCGCTTTGTACTTGTTGAGCAATTGCAGGATAGTTCATTACGAAACGAACATGCGTTTCTACGCCAGTTTTTAAAGTTGCATCATCAACAATGAATTCAGAGCTGTGATTTGGTGCCGCTTTAGCCATATCTTGGTTGTCAGGCGTTGCACCCAAGAAAACAAATAGAGATGGCATTAATGTCCCATAATAGGCAAAGTCCTCGCTTGGGCTAGCATTGTTATCCATAAGATGTAATTGAGATTTGCCGACCACCGTTTCAAGTGCTGGTGCTATAAGTTCGGTTAATGTTTTATTGTTACTGGTGACAGGCGCATAAGATGAAATTTCAACATTTGCTGTGACATTATTCGCAAGAGCAGTAGATTTCACCATTTCTGGGAGTTTTTTCAATATATTCTGGCGGATGTCTTCATGATTAGTACGGATAGTCCCTGCCATCGATACTTCTTCGGGAATAACATTGCTTACTGTCCCACCTGCAATTTTACCTACACTGACAACGCCCATACCTTTAGTTAAGTTTGAATGGCGACTGATCAGCGTTTGTAGGTTATTAATCACTTGAGCCGATGCCACGATTGGATCTGTACCTGCCCATGGCATAGATGCATGGACTTGTTGCCCTGTTAATTTAATACGGAATTCATCTGCACTATTTAAAATCGCACCACTTTTATAAAAAAGGTTGCCAGTTGGCATACCAGAAATCACATGCATTCCGAAAATAACTTCAGGTTTGTGTTGTTTAAATGCACCATCGGCAATCATTTTACGAGAACCAATTTGGTCACCTTGGGTAAAATTATCGATGTCTGCTGCGCCTTCTTCAGCAGGTTGGAAAACAAAAACAACAGTACCCGCAATTTTCTCTTTATTTTCAGCTAGAACTTTGGCAGCACTGAGCAACATTGCTGTATGCGTGTCATGACCGCAGGCATGCATCACAGGTTCTTGCTTTCCTTGGTAAAGCGCTTTTTCTTTACTGGCAAAACTTAGTCCAGTTTTTTCCTGTACAGGTAATGCATCCATATCTGCACGAAGTGCCATGACAGGGCCAGGTAATGCACCTTTTAAAATACCAATCACACCAGTTTTAGCAAATCCAGTTTTGACTTCAATCCCATACGATTTAAGCTCTTTTTGCACAAGCTTAGAAGTTTTGAATTCCATATTACCAAGTTCAGGATATTGATGAATTTGATGGCGGAGTTGAATAGTCTGGGCTTCAACTTGAGTAGCAGAGTCTTTAATCCAATCTGCTGAACTGACTTGACTCATACCAATAAGTGGTAGTGTTAAAAATAGTGTTTGAATTCCTTTCATAACCTTATTTCCTTTGCATTTTAAACGATGAGAAGGGTAAGGGTTCTTTTTCTTAAATTCAAAAACTTTAAAAGTATATTAATATCTATGTGAAGTATTTGCTAAAGATACAAGAAATCAGAACTTCACTAAAATGCTGGAATTCTTATGCGCTAAAATATTTTTTTTAAAAAAAGGTAATGAATAATTAGATATTGATGATGTTTCAATTCACAAAAAAATGGTTTAAGACAACTTATATATTTGAAAAATTAGGCAGATAAAACACATCTAATGGGACAATTTTTATCTATTTTTAAAGGCTGAAAATCTTAGATATATATTATAAAGCGATGATCTGATATTTGAATTATATCAATTTAATGCTGTGCATAAAAAATGAAAATAATCGCTTAAACTTAAAAGCGATTAATCTAATATTTTTATGTGATATTTATGATTTAAATTATAAAAATAAGCTATAAAACAGAAAATTACCTGTGATTTCTGATCGAAGTGTAAAAAACACTTAGTGTTAAAAAGTATAAGCATTTATGCAACAATAAATACTGAGTTGTGTTGGGGGAAAATATTAATACTCTAGTCTGATTTTTTCAATTGAGTGAGTTCAGCATGATGTATACATCACTTAAACTGATGATTGGAAAATTTAGTCATGCGTCGTCAAACACTATGGATAGTAATGAGTGCTGTAACAGTTTTTTTAGGGACAACTGCGACTTACGCAGATTTTGTTGACGACAGTCAAGTACAACTTAAATTACGCAACTTCTATTTAGACCGCCAATTAGACCAACCTGATCCTACTAAACCACAAGATTTTGGCAGTTGGTCGCAAGGAATAACACTTGATGCAAAATCAGGTTATGCAGAGATTGGTCCAGTAAAAGTTGGTGTTGATGTTTTGGCACAGTATGCATTACGCTTGAGCGGAGATCGTGGCGATAATGATTACGTGATGCCTTACAATTACAATAGCAGAGAGCAAGCTCGTGATAACTTAAAAGTAGGCGCAACGCTAAAAGCGAAGATTGGCCAAACTGAATTGAAAGTCGGTGAGATTTTACCTGTATCACCTGTAGTGCATTTTGACCCATCTCGTCAATTGCTCACGACTTTTGAAGGTGCTTGGTTAGAGTCTAAAGACCTTAAAAATACCAAAGTCACCTTGGGGTATTTAGATGGTATCAATGCACGTTATGAAAACCAAGTGCATGATTTTGGGCTTTGGCCAAATGAACTGAATACTGATAAAGGTAAGGTTCGTGTCGGTGATAGCGAAAGTATGCTTATAGCAGGTGTTGATTATCAAATTACGCCTGAGCTGGTAGCGAGCTATTTCTACGCCGATGTAGACAATATTTACCGTCAAAATTATTTAGGTTTTGCATTCAATAAAAAGTTGGATGAGCATAATAAAATAGCCACGCACATTCGTTATTTTGATAATCAAAATTCAGGCGATGCAATTTATGGTGAGATTGATAACCAAGCGCTGTCGTTAAAAGGTGCTTGGACACATGACAACCATACGATTGATGTGGGTTATCAGCAAATTTTTGGCGATACGGGTAATGTAAATGCGATGTTCCCAACATTGTCAGGTTGGGTGCCACAGCCTTATTTGGTGAACTGGTCTGTAGCCAGCTTTATTCGTAAGGATGAGCGTTCTTGGAGTTTGGGCTATACCTATGACTTTAAAGATACTGTTGTAAAAGGACTGACTGTGACAGCACGTCATTATGATGGCAGTAATATTCAAAATAATAATGGCACACGAGGCAAAGAGCAGGAAGACAACTTAATTGTGAATTATGTTGTTCCTGAAGGGAAGTTGAAAGGCTTAGGTTTTCAGTGGATGTATATTAATGTGAACTATGCAAATGTGCCAGGCTTTGTAGATTTGCAAGAAAATCGAGTAGCAACAACATATAGCTATCGCTTCTAAACGAATAGGTCTGTGATGAATAAACAACGTGTTGAGTATTCAACACGTTTTTATTTTAAAATTCAAAATAATCAAATAAAACAATAATTTAAATAATCGTTATTTTGTAGTTTCTCATCGTTATTAAGTATCAATTTGCTTGTCATTCACAGGTATATTTATGCTGTTCAATAGGCAATTTGAATCTATCAAAATGTATTTCAATAGATTCATCCCATAGATTAAGCTGTAAAAGGAATAGGTATGAGTACTGTGCAAATCCCAGAATATAAGACTGATGCGTTCTTTGGTTTAGAGGATAAATGGATTGAAACTGCTGAAGGTGAATTGACGCACTATCATGATGTAGGTGAAGGTACACCAATCCTATTTTTACATGGTTCAGGTACTGGTGTTTCTGCGGCGGCAAACTGGTGGTTGAACTTGCCACAAATTGGTGAGCAAGCACGCTGTATCGCTATTGACACCATTGGTTATGGTCAAACTGTTGTTGCACCCAATACTGCTTATGGTATCCGTGCTTGGGTTGATCATGCTGTACGTACTTTAGATGCTTTGGGTATCGAAAAAACATGGATTGTAGGCAATTCTTTAGGTGGTTGGTTGGCTTTCCAATTTGCACTTGATTATCCAGACCGTGTTTTGGGTATTGTGTCTATGGGTACAGGCGGTGCGAAACAAACTGCGGCATTGAAAGCACATGCAAATCCTGAGTTAACTGTAGATGGGATTAAAAAGACTTTATCTATGTTCGTTGTAGATAAATCTTTAATCACTGATGAATTAGTTAAAGTACGTTTTGCTTCTGCTGAAAATGACTATGCATCGAATCGTTTGATGGATGTTGTAGGCGCACGTGATCGTGATCGGTTCGAGTTCCCGCTTGATTTTGACAAAATGAAAGACATTACAGTGCCTGTACTTTTAATTCATGGCGTACAAGATGTGGTGATTCCAGTGTCTCGTTCGTGGGATATTTTAAATACTGTGCCACATGCCGATGCACACATTTTCAGTCAGTGTGGTCATTGGTCTCAGGTTGAGAAAGCCGAAGAGTTTAATACTGTGATTAAAGATTATTTAACTGCACGTGGTGTATAAGTATTTTTAATACTTTATAGATGTTGTAGTAAAAGAAGGATGGCGAAAGCTGTCCTTTTTTATTGGTTTGATTAAATCCCCCCTGAGTCCTAATGCTGATCAGTTAAGTAAAATGATTCTACAAACCATATAAATCTCCCCTAACCCCTCTTTGAAAAAGAGGGGAACTTTTCTCAAACTTTATCCGATTTAGTGGAAAGAAACACCCTCCTTTGAAAAAGGAGGGCTGGGGAGGATTTAATAGGGAGTTTGAGAGGAATTTTAAGGCTTTAACTGATTGGTAGGATAGGCAATAGCATTACACTTCACTCAAATAAAACTCGCAGCGACATTAATGCAAATCGCTAAAATTGTAGTGTTAAATCCATATGCCAAAAGGATATGGAGCGTGTTTAAAATTCGCATGGAGCGTGAAGTGATATTGACATCGGCAGTTTGTGCGGAAGTTCCACAAACATAGCTAAAATAGATAAAGTCAGGATATGTTGGTTCAGGTGTTTTAGGGAAATCTAATCCGCCATCCTGATGTTTGGCAACAGCTAAATAAAAGTCATGTGCATAGTGAATGGCAAAAATAGTATGCATAAATAACCATGCACAGATGATTGTGGAAATTGCGAGTACAAGATGTCCTATCTTAATGATGGCGATATCGGGTAAATGTACCAATTCAATCACAATCGCAATAAAACACATGAGTAGTGATAAAACAACGAGAAAAATAATCAACCACTTACTGGCATCTTGTTGCTGAGCACGTTTTAAAATATGTGCATGATTTGCGCTCCACAAGACTTTCATGGTGAGTATGAGATAAACCACCACTGCAATATTCCAACTGATTAAAAGTATAGTTGACCATTGCCAATTTGTACTTATGTTGATGATGCAATATAAAATAGCAATCAATGGAAAACTAATAAAAAAATAGGGACGTGATTGTATAGCTACTTTAAAATGATGAAGCGCATGTATTGTCATAAGAGACATGACCTCATTTTAAATGGTGATATTTAATTACAAATAATCAAATTAGGTTCTGCTCAAATCATTAGACTTAAGTTGTAGTAAGAAAGACATTCTATTTCGATTATAAGTGTGATTTTTCTGTTTAAAAAGAACTCAATTTATAAATTAAGTTCATCAGTGATGAATTATTCAACTAGAATTAAAATTATAAAGTGTGAATAAGTACTCACTTGTTTGTATTCATTATTTATAAAATAAATAATGGGGGATGGAGTGTTTAGAAAATGGTATAAAATTCTAGCCTTCTGTTCGGTTGATATCTAAATAAAATACACGAGTAAGCAGTTCAATAAATTTATCGACTGCTACAGAATTTCGATCTTTACGATAACTTGCATAGAGATCTAAATAGGGCAACTCAACATCAAGTGAACGAATAACAGTATTGTTCATGGTCAGTGGAGCGATATAACCAGGCAGAATTGTACAACCAAGACCCATGCCAATTGAGTTGATATTAAATAAAATATTGTCAGCTCTTTGTACAATATTAAACTCAATACTATGCGCTTTTGCAAAATCTAAAATAACATCATGTAAAGTACTTGATTGCTCTTTTGCAGGAATAATAAAGTCAATGCCATTGAGGGCTGTAACAGGAATACGCTCATATTTTGCTAAAGGATGGTCTTTAGGCAAAATGAAAATTAATGGTTCACGAAGTACAAATTTACTTTCAATTTCATCGCTATGGAAATTATGTCGGGTAAACGTAATATCCAACTCGCCCTTTTTAATGGCACGCATTTGCTCAACATTATTGAGGCTTAGCAATTCAATTTTAAGGTCAGGATTTTGCACCCGTAAATTCGGTAATACATAAGGAAAGACTTTCATCTCTGCAACAGGTACAAAACCGATTCGCAACATCTTTTGTTTGGCTTTAGACACTTGACGTGCCATTGCGATCGCTTTATCTGCTTGAGCCATTGTTAAGCGAGCTTGCTCAAGAAAGACAGCACCTTCTTCGGTGAGCTCGACTTTACGCTTAGTTCGGTTGAGTAGTCTAACACCAACATCTTCTTCTAAATCTTTAATTTGCTGACTCAAAGAGGGCTGTGCGGTAAAAAGTTTGAGGGCTGCTTTACTGAAATTAAGTTCTTCAGCTACAGTGATGAAATATCGAAGGTGGCGCAATTCCATAGAGTCAATTCCATCGATTGAGTTGCAGGGAGTAATCTAAAAAATGTATCACTCTTATCTCGTCAAAGTATAATCTATAAACAAGTATGGCGTGAAGATGATTGTGCCATTTAGAAAATAAATGAAGTTCTCACTTATGTTTAAAATTTTATATAGAAAATAATGAATGTAGTAATCCATAAAATATCTTAATTGAAACAAAATAAATATTTCCCTAAAGCTCCCCTCAAAAGCGATGATCTGTGCAAAGTTGAGTCAATTTGTTTGTGACCCCACGGTTGTCGCAGGAGAGCTTTCATGAGTAAAAAAATTGATGTGCGTGAGATTGATGCTTTAGTCGATGCACAAAATGGCCGTATTTCTCCGTCCATTTATACAGATCCAGATTTATATGAACTGGAACTTGAGCGTGTATTTGGTCGTACTTGGTTATTTCTTTGCCATGAAAGCCAAATTCCAAAAGCGGGTGATTTTTTTAATACCTATATGGGTGAAGATCCGATTATCGTGGTGCGTCAAAAAGATGGCTCAATCAAAGCATTATTAAACCAATGCCGTCATCGTTCTATGCGTGTGAGTTTTGCAGACTGTGGTAATACCCGCGCATTCACTTGTCCATATCACGGTTGGTCATATGGTGTTGATGGTTCACTGAAAGACATTCCACTAGAAGATCGTGCATTCCCACAAGGTGCATGCAAAGAGAAGTGGGGTCTAGTCGAAGTCAATCGTGTTAAATCCTACAAAGGTTTAATTTTCGGTTGTTGGGATGAAAGCACACCCGATCTAGAGGAATACATGGGCGATATTGCTTGGTATTTAGATGGTGTGGTAGATCGTCGTCCGGGTGGTACAGAAATCATTGGTGGCGTACACAAATGGGAAATTGAGTGTAATTGGAAATTTGCAGCTGAACAGTTTGCATCGGATCAATATCACGCTTTGTTTTCACATGCTTCTGCAATTCAAGTGTTGGGTGCAAAACCAGATGATGAATCATCGAAAAAATTAGGTGCTGCGCAAACTGCTCGTCCTGTTTGGGAAACAGCCAAAGATGCAGTTCAATACGGTTCGCGTGGTCATGGTTCAGGTTTCTTCTTTACTGAAAAGCCAGATGCAAACGTTTGGGTCGATGGTGAAGTTGCCAATTATTTCCGTGAAACCTTTGACGAAGTGAAAGAGCGTTTGGGTGAAACACGTGCTTTGCGTTTGGCAGGTCACAACAACATGTTCCCAACCATGTCTTGGTTGAACGGTACAGCAACACTTCGTGTATGGCACCCACGTGGGCCAAATAAAACTGAAGTTTGGGCATTTTGTATTGCAGATGCTGAAGCATCACAAGAAGTCAAAGAAGCATTTGAACGTTCAGCCACTCGTGCATTTGGTCCAGCAGGTTTCCTTGAGCAAGATGACTCAGAAAACTGGATTGAAATTCAAAAAGTACTTCGTGGTTATAAAGCACGTAATAACCAACTTATTATGGAAATGGGCTTGGGTAACGAGAAAGTCCGTGAAGACGGCATTCCAGGCATTACCAATTATATTTTTTCTGAAACAGCAGCACGTGGTTTGTACCGTCGTTGGGCAGATTTGTTGATTCATGAAAAATGGGAAGATGTAGAAAAAGCAGCTGATGAATATGAGAAGGGGCTAATGAAATGAGCCAAATCAGTTTAGAACTTCATTATCAAATCAGTCAGTTTCTTTATCGCGAAGCAAAAATGCTCGATGACTGGAAATTCCGCGATTGGTTAAGCGTATTGGCAGAAGATATTTCTTATACCTTACGTACCACTCCAAACGCTCAAACACGTGATCGTCGTCGTTCAGTTGAGCCACCAACGACTTGGGTATTTAACGATACTAAAGACTTGTTAGAACGCCGAGTTGCTCGTTTAGAAACAGGCATGGCGTGGGCTGAAGAGCCTCCATCACGTACAACGCACATGGTTTCAAATGTGATTGTTGAAGCGACTGATGTTGAAGGTGAATATGATGTTTACGTGACATATTTGTTGTATCGCACGCAGAAAGAAAAAGATGTGACTATTTACTGTGGTAAGCGTCACGACAAAATTCGTACAGTCAATTCTGAACAAGGCTTTCAGATCTTCAACCGTAAGATCACCTTAGATCAGGTGACTTATAACTCACATAATCTGAGCGTGTTTTTCTAATGAATAAAATTTTTGTTTGCCAAATTGATGAATTAGACGAAGGTGAAGCGCTTAAAGTTGAATGTGGCATAAATGGTATTGAAGCACTTGCAGTATTTAACAACGGTGGTGAGTTCTTTGCTATGAATGACCGTTGTTCACATGGTAATGCATCAATGTCTGAAGGCTATCTTGAAGATGATGGTACGGTTGAATGTCCATTACATTCTGCACGTTTCTGTTTAAAAACAGGCGAAGCACTGTGCTTGCCTGCAACAGATCCAATCAAAACATTCCCTGTGATTGTTGAAGATGGTCAGTTATTTGTAGAAATGGCAGGAGAGTAATCATGGGTTGGCTACAAGGCGAAGTTGTACTGATCACTGGTGGTGGTTCTGGTTTAGGTTGGGCTTTAGTTGAACGCTTTATAGAAGAGGGTGCACAGGTTGCGGTTCTTCAACGTTCAAAAGAAAAAGTCTTGGCTTTGAATGAACACTTTGGTGATCAAGTTTTTGTTATTGAAGGTGATGTAGTCAGCTATGCAGACAATCTTCGTGCTGTAAATGCTACTGTAGAACGCTTTGGTAAACTCGATTGTTTCGTTGGCAATGCAGGTATCTGGGATCATTATGCAGATATCGTGAATACATCAGGTGAGCAATTAGAAAAAGCTTTTGATGAAATTATGGGCATTAACACCAAGTCTTTAATTTTAGGTGCGAAAGCCGCTTTAGATGCATTGATCGCTTCTGAAGGTTCTATCATATTTACTTTGTCTAACTCTGCACTGTACTCCGCAGGCGGAGGTCCTGTGTATACAGCATCTAAGCATGCTGGCGTGGGTATTATGAAAGAACTTGCTTATGAGCTTGCGCCTAAAGTACGAGTGAATGCAGTAGCGCCATCGGGTATGAATGTCAACATTAAAGGTGCTGCATCATTAGGTCAGGAAAATGTCGGTTTGTTAGATGTCCGTGATCCAGAAAAGATTGGTCGTGGTATGCCTTTAGGCTTTTTACCTGAACCTGAAGATATGACAGGCTCATACGTCTTGTTGGCTTCCCGTGCCAATAACCGCCCACTCACAGGTGTGTTAATTAATGCGGAATGTGGTCTAGGCATTCGTGGTTTACGTCAACCACGCGCAGGATTCTTTGATGAATGATTTTTCACTGAACTATTAACAGATTAATCTCTCCTCAACCCTTCTTTAAAAAGAAGCGAGTATCTCGAATTTTAATTGGTATTTCATATTCGAAAGTTATCACTCTTTTTCAAAAGGGCGGCGGAGGGGATTAAGAGGCACAATTACTGCTTCTATTTCGGAGTCTCACATGCCCGTTAAACTCATTTGTGCCTCGCACAGTCCGCTCATGGAATTTGCTTCACCACAGGATCAGTCTCAGGAACAAAAAGTTCGTGATGCTTTTACACGGTTGTCAGCAGAAGTCAAAGACTATGAACCAACTTTAATCATCACTTTTGGACCTGACCATTTTAATGGCTTCTTTTATGACTTAATGCCAAGTTTCTGTGTGGGTATTCGTGCCACAGCTGCAGGCGATTGGGATTACGGAAAAGAGAACAATAAAATTGATGTGCCAGAACAAAAAGCATTGGACTTGGTTCGCCGTGTGTTAGATGAAGGGGTTGATGTTGCATACTCATATCGTATGCAGGCAGATCATGGAGTGACTCAACCATTGCATTTCCTATGTAATGGTAAACTAGACCGTTATCCAACCATTCCCATTTTTATCAATGGTGCTGCTGCGCCAATGCCAACCACAAAGCGTACAGTGGCTTTGGGTCGTGCTGTGGGGCAGTTCATCAAATCATTAAATCTTGAAAATGAACGTGTGCTGATTTTGGGTACGGGTGGTTTATCGCATGACCCACCAACACCACAAATGGGTTCAGTACCCCCAGCAGTTGAAGAGTTTTTAATTGCCGGTCGTAACCCAACAGATGAGGCACGAAATGCCCGTCAGGCAAAAATTATTGCAGTGGGTCAAAAGTTAGCAGCAGGTGATACCTCTGTGGCTGTACCGCTTAGTCCTGAGTGGGATATTGCCTTGTTGGAAAAATTCAAACAGGCAGATTTCACCACACTTGAAGCCATGACTGAAGATGAAATTCGCCGTGATGGTGGTCGTGGCGGTCAAGAAGTCCGTTCATGGATGGCAGCCTTTGCTGCACTTCACGAAATTGGTGAATACGATATGACCACACATTGCTATGAAGATATTAGTGAGTGGATTGCGGGCTTCGGCATTGTTTCTGCAGAATTAAAAGGTTAATACTATGAGCAACATCGAAACCATTGTTATCGTAGGTGCAGGTCAAGCAGGTGCGAGCGCAATTTTAGAACTTCGTAGCAACAAATACGAAGGCAACATCATTTTAATTGGGGATGAAACGCATCTGCCTTATGAGCGTCCACCCTTATCAAAAGATGTGATTCTAAAACCTGAAAACACCAAAATTGAAATTTTTTCAACTGAAAAATTGGCAGATCTTGGGGTGATAACTATTCGTGGTAATGGCGTTGTAAAAATCAATGCGACTGCGAAAACTGTTGAACTTCAAAATGGTGATGTTGTTGCTTATGACAAATTGTTGCTTGCAACAGGAGGAGCTGCACGTCGTTTACCTAACTTTGATGCTCTAGGTAAACACGTTTATACGTTACGCAACCTTGAAGATTCACAAGCTTTAGTTCCTGTCCTTCAAAAAGGTCGCCGTATTATTTTGATCGGTGGTGGTGTAATTGGTTTAGAGCTTGCATCATCAGCACGTTTTAAAGACTGTGATGTGACTGTGATTGAAATGAGCGCAATGGTGATGGGGCGTTCATCACCACGTATTTTGAGCGAATTTTTATTGGCACAGCAATGCCTTGCCGGTGTAGATGTACGCCTTTCAACAGCGATATCAAATTGTTATATTGAAGAAAATCAAGGTGCTGAAGAAATTGTGATCACCCTTGAGGGCGGTGAAGTGCTTCGTGCCGATGCAGTTATTTATGGCATTGGTATTGTGCCAAATGCACAACTTGCAGTAGACGCAGGGCTAGATGTTGATTTTGCGATTAAAGTGAATGAAAACTGCCAAACATCAAATCCAGACATTTATGCTGCGGGTGATGTAGCATCGCAACTACGTGACTGTGGTAATCATCGCCGTGTTGAAACGTGGGAAAATGCTAACCTTCAAGCTGGTATTTTTGCCCGTCATGTCATGGGTGTTGAGCATCCGACAATTAATCCTGGATGGTTTTGGACAGATCAGCTGAATATCAACTACCAATTTGTCGGTGAAATGTCTGCAAACGAATGGATTATTCGTGGTGAAATGAATGCTGAACAACGTGATGAATCTTCATTTGTATTGTTTGGTGTGGCGGATGGTGTAATCGTAGGTGGTATTACAGTGAATGCTGCAAAAGATATGCGTTTTTTGAAAAAATTAATCAGTAATAATGCATCTTTTGAAGCTGAAAAATATTTAGATTTGAGTCAAGATTTACGTAAAATTGTGAAGTAAATCAAAATTATTTTTTTTTAAAAGCCTCAATTTATTGGGGGTTTTTTTAGGCTTGTTTTTCTCTAATAAGTAAATTTTGATCTATGTAGAAAAAGTATTCAAAATATAATTTTCTATCTATTAGATGATCAATTCCTATTGAAAAACAAGAATAAACACAATTAAAAAAGACTATAGCTGAATGATTATGTGAAATGTAAAAGTCTATAAAATAGAACGTATTAAATCACTCTATTACTTGAAATTTTTGTAAAAATTAAAGTTAAAATTAGATCTTTAAAGAAGGTGTATAGGGGGATTAAAAACAACCATTATTGTCATTATAGGAGTGTTTTCTATTTGTTATGTATCGGAATTTACAAAAAAAAAGATAGGATAATTTTTTTAAATTATTGATTTTAATTTTATTTTCTTTGGAAGTGTGAGCGAGACTTATTTTTCCAACATTTGCATAATAGTCAAGTATACAAAAAAAACAATTAGTGTGATATAAATCACAGTTCTTTGGTGGTTGTTTATAAAAAGTTCGTTTTTTCATAGCCAGTAAGAACAAAAACAGAATGAAAAATTAGAAATAACCATTTTTATATAATTATTATGAGGTTTAATTTATGCCGAATATCTCGATTATTTCTAAGACCAGTCATGAGGTTTTACAAACTTTAGACTCGAGTCAAGTGAAAGAGATTAATCTAACGGAAAACTCCGTTGTGGTTATCGATATTCCCAAAGAAGATGTCGCAAAATTTGCTCGTGAAGGAAATTCAGCAATTATCGTTCTCAAAACGGGCGAAATAATTGTTATTCAAAATTATTTTAATAATGATAATACTGTAGATAATAATATTGTATTTGATGATGACTCAGGACAACTTTTCTGGGCAGAATTTACTGATTCTAATGGTGTAATTACAGATACGATTAAATATCACTTAATTGATGATGTTGATCCATTGCTTTATCATGATAATGATATGGTTGCAATGCTCCTGCCGTGGGTGGGTGGTGGTGCAACACTTGGTGCACTTGGGGCAGCTATTGGTGATGATAACAAAGATGATGGTGACAATACACCACCATCAAAACCCGTTATTCACCCAATCAATCCAAAAAGTCCAATTACAGGTGAAGGAGAGCCAGGTGGAACGGTTATTGTTAAATTTCCTGATGGCACGACAGCAACGGCAATTGTAGACTCGAAAGGCAATTGGACTGTACCGAATCCCGGTAACTTAAAAGATGGAGATGAAGTTACGGCTGTTGTAAAAGATCCATCTGGTAATACGTCACCAGAAGATACTGAAACCGTTGATGGTATTCCACCTGCTATAGATATTAACCCGATCAATCAAAAAGATCCGATCACAGGTGTGACAGAGCCAGGTGGAAAAGTAACGGTTAACTTCCCAGATGGCACAACAGTGACTGCTGTTGCTGACTCAAAAGGTAATTGGTCTGTACCAAATCCAGGTAACTTAAAAGATGGCGAAGAAGTTACTGCAACAGCAAAAGACCCTGCGGGCAACGAAGGCATAGCGAAAGAAGAAGTTGATGGCAAAGCACCAATTATTGATATAGATCCAATCAAGCCAGGTG
>NZ_VXCQ01000013.1:0-113896 GCF_052850415.1 Acinetobacter sp. 1207_04
AAGACAGAGGGTGTTTTTTATTGTCAGGGGAAAGGGCTATAGTACATTGCAGGCAGCCGCTGAAAATGGTTATTTCGAGATTGTTCAATTACTTATTCAGCAAGGCGCAGATGCACATTATAAAAGTGAATATACAGCCTTACAGCTCGCTGAAATGGCCGATCAGCAACAGATTGTTGAGTATTTAATGAACTTATAATGTTCAATTCATAAAAACTGCGTAATAAAAAAGAGAACCCCATCTTCATAATGAGGGCTTTGTATTGCTCCATTAGATCTAACTTTTGTTAAATCCTAAATCTTATTTTTAAAGTCTTAATCTAATAAGCTCATGACGTCATTTTCAGACAATTTAACTTCATTTTCATGATCAATACTGAGAATAGATTGGGTTAGATTAGCTTTGTTTTTTTGTAAAGCAAGTATTTTTTCTTCAATACTTTGATTAGTAATTAATTTATAAACAAAGACTGGTTTTTTTTGGCCAATGCGCCAAGCACGATCAGAGGCTTGATCTTCAGCAGCAGGATTCCACCAAGGATCATAATGAATAACTGTGTCTGCAGCGGTGAGGTTCAAACCAACACCACCTGCTTTCAAGCTAATTAAGAAAACAGGAATATCTCCAGTTTGAAATTCTGTGATGACTTGATCACGTTTTTTCGTTTGTCCTATCAGTTTAACTGTTGGAATATTGAGTATTTTTAATTGGTTTTCAATAATTTGTAACATTGTTGTAAATTGTGAAAAAATCAAAATTTTACGACCTTCTTCAACCATATCTTGAACCATTTGCAATAAGTGGTCTAATTTTGCTGATTCAATATTTTGATTTTTGACATTATCCAATTGTAAAAGTGCAGGGTGACAGCAGACTTGTCGAAGTTTCAGTAACGCACTGAGAATTTGAATCTGACTACGATGAAAGCCCTTAGTTGCAATTAGCTCACGTATATTTTTTTGCATGGTTGCACGAACAGCCTCATAAAGTTTGGACTGTTGTTCATTCAAATCAATATTGACTTCAATCATGGTTTTTTCAGGAAGCTCTTTGGCAACTTCAGTTTTTAAACGGCGTAACATGAAGGGTTTAATACGAGAAATGAGCTTACTTTTAATACTTAGGTCGGCATTTTTTTCGATTGGTTTGCGATATGTTTTATTAAAAACATCCTGGCTATAGAGAAAGCCAGGCATTAAGAAATGGAATAATGACCAAAGTTCACCTAAGTGGTTTTCCATAGGTGTACCTGTTAAGCAAAGTCGATGTTTTACATTAAGTTGTCGGACAACTTGTGATGCTTTAGCTCGTGGATTTTTAATGTTTTGGGCCTCATCTAAAATGAGCATATGATATTGATGAGATAAGAAAAACTCTTCATCACGGGCTAAAAGTGGGTAAGTGCTGAGAATGATATCGGCATCATAGATTTGGTCAAAGAAGTTTTGGCGATCATGACCTTGTAGTACTAAGACTTTTAATTCAGGTGTGAATTTTTCAGCTTCTTTACGCCAATTATGCATTAAAGATGTAGGGGCAATAATGAGTGCAGGATATTGCTCTAATCGACCTGCTTGTTTTTCAATGAGTAAATGTGCAAGTGTCTGTGCCGTCTTACCTAAGCCCATATCATCGGCAAGAATACCACCATGCTCGGTTTCACGTAAAAACTGTAACCACGCCAAACCTTGTTGTTGATAATGACGCAATTCACCTTGAAAACCTTGTGGTGTGGCAATCTGTTGTTGATAGCTTGTTTGTAGTTTATGTGCAAAGGTTTTTAAACGTTCATTACTGTGCCAAGGCATACCTAAATGATGTTCTAAATTTAAGAGTTGTGTAGCTTCATATTGATCAATTGCGTTTGATTTGGGATAACGTAAAATATCTTTTAAATAGCTTAGAATGGGCTTGATATCTTTGATGCTGAGTGCAAGTTGTGTTTCATTTTCAGTGATAGGAACAAGAAAAAACTCATCTTCTTTAAGTTGATCAATATATTGATCTTCGAGTAAATGGGGATTGGACTGTATGACATAGCCAAGCAGTTCGATGAGATTGTAGGTTTGACCTTGACTGTCTTGAATGGTTGCACCGACATTAAACCAATCTTGTTTTTGATCAGATTCAGTTAATAATAATTGTAAATTTTGCGTGGCATTTAAGTTAAATAAACTATTTTTATGATGATCAACTTGCCACCCGAGTAGGGCAATTTTATTTTCAGGAATTAGTTGGTTGATCCAAATATTAGGATTTGCACAAACAATTGAATTTTCGGTGACATCATCAAAAGCAGGACGTTTACTTTTAGTGATTTGAGTGAGCCATTTTAATGATGGGATGGCTTCTTTTAGGGTGTCAATCGCATCTTTTTCTAAGGCTAAATCACGCTGTTGACGCACAGTTTGTTCATTGACTTGGGCAATAAAATAATGATCGGGAGAACCTTTTTTAATACGGCCCACTGGATATTCAAACTCAATTTCAGCCATCGCATAATGATGCATCTGTCCTAAACGATCATATTGTGAAAAATAACCGAACTTTAAAATAGGTGTCGGCTTTCCAGTTTGAGTTGGTATATTGAGTACAGATTGTGCCTGTGGTAAATAAGCAAAAGCAGAGTAAGGCTGAATCGTTTGTTTAAATTCAGCCAATATTTCCACAGGCATTTGTGGCATATCCATCAATTCATTAATCATTTCACTTGAATAAGATGATTCGAGCATACCCACTTGATTATTGAGTGTATCTAAATAGCTAAGTGGATGAGAATGAATAATATAAATTTGCTGACAATGTTCTATTGAAAGGGGGGCATGCTGTGCATCAAAGAATTGTGCTGTGAGTTTTTCAGTCTTATTTTGAGGATGAGCTTGCCAATTGAATTCAAGCTGATAGTTGTGATCAGACCAAGTTAATATCGGATGTGTCGTATTTAGTGCATAGCAAGTACCACTTTGAATCGCAGTTTTGAGCTGTTCTTGGTAAATGCCTGAAATATCCCATGTTGGTGGATAATAATGTGCATTTGGAAAATTTAATTTGGCAAAAAAATACAAATGGCTAAAGATTTTTTTTTCTTCAGAACTTACTTTTAAGCGTTCGTTGAGAACATTATCATAACTAATATAAGGTGTCGTATCTCGAATTTGCCCATCTTTGGTACGTCGTACTTTATAAATACTAATGTGTAGTTGTTGGCTATTATTTTTTGATTGAAATACATAAATAAGTTGATGTTGCGATTCAGTTTTAACTTGAGCCAATTGTTGTTTAAATTGATCTAACCATACTTTTGCAGTGTGATGGTTTTGTTGTTGTGAATTTTGCTGAGTTTGATTGAGACTACTTTGTTCTAAATTTTGTCGATCATAAAAATAACGGGCTAAAGCCGCTGCATGTTTACAATCATATCCGACAGGACAACTACAATCAGTGTCAATAATCGCTTGTTTCAATGGGCTAAAAATGAGGGTGGTATCATAACGATAGCTTCCTATAATACGTGCTTCAACCACAATATTTTGGCGATCTTGATACATTTCGAGTGATTTAAAATCAATTTTTCCGACATAACTGATACTGCGTTGCAGTGTTGCAGTGTTAAATCGTGCTAAAAACTGATCCAGTGTCATCATGAATTTAAAACATAAATAGTGAAAAATATTACTCTTAGTCTAGCGTAGTTTTATCATCGAGAATGCATTAAAGATGGTAGATTGTTGATTTTTTGATTGACTAAAAATAACAATTAGTTTGTTTTAAAAGATGATTTCTGCAACTTAAAAAGCCTAAAAATCTGTCAGTATAGATTTCTGAATGATTCGTACAAAAACGTAAGGATGCTGAAAATAATGAAATCTAATCCAATTTACTATACAGATCAACATTTTGCATTTGCAGATTCCGTTCGTAAATTTGTCCAAAAAGAATTGATGCCACATATTAATGAATGGGAGGAAGCTGAAACCTTTCCACGCGAGCTTTATCAAAAAGCAGCGGATATTGGTTTGCTTGGTTTAGGTTTTGATGAAAATTATGGTGGCATAGCAGGGACAGATGCCTTTCATGTGTTGTTATCATCCATTGAGCTTGCAAAAACAGGATCAGGTGGGTTATGTGCATCACTTTTATCACATTCAATTGGTGCACCCCCGATTAATCATTTTGCCTCGGCTGAGATTAAAGAAGCTGTACTGACGAAAATTTTATCGGGTGAAAAAATTTCGGCTTTAGCCATTACTGAGCCGACAGGTGGTTCAGATGTTGCAGCATTACAAACCAAAGCGGTTCGTGATGGTGATGACTATATTGTCACTGGTGAAAAGACGTTTATTACCTCGGGTATTCGTGCCGATTATTACACCGTAGCAGTGCGAACTGATCCTGAGGCCAAAGGGCCTAATGGTATTTCAATGTTATTAATTGATGCGCATAGTGCAGGTATTACCAAATCTAAACTCGATAAGATGGGGTGGTGGGCTTCAGATACCGCACATTTACATTTTGATAACGTACGAGTCCCTGCGAAAAATTTACTGGGTGCAGAAAATATGGGCTTCCTAGTCATCATGAATAATTTCAACATGGAGCGTTTTTTCCTTGCCGCAAGTAGTTATGGTTTTGCATTGGTCTGTTATGAGGAAGCTTTGGAGTGGGCACAGCAACGAAAAACGTTTGGCAAGCGCTTGGTTGATCATCAAGTGGTACGACATAAATTGGTAGACATGGCGACACGTTTAACCACGACTTTGGCTTTACTTGAAGATACGGCGTACCGTTTAGGACGAGCTGATATGCAGGGTAGTGAATTGATTGCACAAATTTGTATGCTGAAAAATGTTGCGACACAAACTATGCAATTTTGTGCTGATGCATCTGTGCAGACATTAGGTGGTATGGGCTTTATGCGAGGGATTAAATCTGAACGGATCTACCGTGATGTTAAAGTGAATATGATCGGTGGTGGGGCGGAAGAAATTATGAAGGATCTAGCGAGCCGTCAATTAGGATTTTGATTGCGGTTAAAATCAGTTAAATCTTTATTTTCAGAGTTGAAGTGTATTTTAGAAAATACACTTTAATCAGAATTCAATTGAGGTGTTTTGGTAAGTTAATAATTTTTCAAAAATTTAACTTATTTTTCTATTTTAGAATAAGTGGAGTCAAATTTAAGGGAGTTAGAGATTCAATATTGTCATTAAATTGATCGATAAATGTTTCAATATTGGTAATGTCGTATTGTTGAAAATCCGTGAATGCGTAATTCCACCATTGTAATGCTAACAATTTTTGAATATGTGTTTCACTGAAACGATATTTAATTATTTTTGCAGGATTTCCACCAACAATAGCGTAAGGAGGGACATCTTTGGTGACAACAGAGTTTGCAGCAATGACAGCACCTGTGCCTATATTTAAATTTTGTTTTAACACCACACGGGCACCAATCCAAACATCATGTCCGATATTTAAGCCTTCTTGATTTGTTCGAGGTAAAATTCGTGCATGTTGTTCAGTTTGGGTATCTGCTAAAAACTTTTGATAAATAATAAAATTTTTATCGTAAGTTGTTGAAGATGTGGTTAACCATTCATATGGATGTCTGAACCCCATGAGTTTTACGTCTGCTGCAATTGAACAATATCTACCAATTTTAGTTTTTATTGAAAATTTTGACCATGAGTAGGAAAAAGCGCCCATTTCCCATAAGTGATTGCCAACCATAAATGCACTATAAGGTTCTATTTTTGCACCAACTAAATAATTAAGTTCATCGGTATTTTTAAATCGTTCTGTGCCTGATGATTGAAAAAAAATATTATGTGTGATTAAGCTATTTTTTAAATTTTCATAGGTATTTTTCATGTCATTCCTATTGGTAAAGTTATTAATTTATATGTATTAGTTAAAATAATTTATAAAAATGTTTTGAAGTTTCATCATAACATGATGTTTAAAGCTGATATTTTAAAAATTAACCTTATTATTCTTTTTGAATGAGAGCATAATTTTATTGTAATAATTGATTTAATTTTAGTGGCTTATAGCCATTTCCCATACCATTTCCGTCAATTCATCTATGCTTATTTTACCATTTGGATTATACCAAGTCACCGTCCAAGCAATCGCACCACCCATTAAACGACGCCAAATAAAAGTATCATGCTTAATTTTGCCAAGTTTACGTAACTGATGAATCACTTCAAACCAAATATCTTCATAAGCATTACGCATTTTGAGTAATTCATTTTGACGCTCTTGCGATAAAGCTTGCCATTCATAAACCAAAACAGCCATTGCGGATCCTGTATCTCCTGTAATGGAAATTAACTCAGCTTTGATTAAATTTTTCAGTTGTTGTTCAGGATCATCTGATTGTTGAATGGCATCTAAAAGACGATCATGGTTATAAATAATGGTTTGTTTCATCACATTGGCAAGAATATCATCCTTGCTTGTAAAGTGATGAAATAAGCTACCTGACTGAATACCAATGAAATTTGCTAATTCTCGAACTGTTGTTTTCGCATAGCCTTGCTTGTGAAACAGATAAGCTGCACCAAGCAATAGACGACCTTTAGGGCTGTAATCGAAACAGGCAATCGGTTGAATATCATTGATAGAAGCAGCAATCATTTTTTAGATATTTCCTACAAAATTTAAATATTTATAAGGTGATGATGTGTAGATTGAACACATTGGTCATTACAGCATAACATTTTGCACTTTACAAACCAAGCGCTTGCTTGGTATAAAATGAAGTATAAATTTTATTCACAATAAGCAAAATAAGTTCATCACGAAATAGGTGTGAAAATGGAAGATCAACGTATTGTCAAAATTGGATGTGCTTCTGGTTTCTGGGGAGATACCAATACGGCAGCTTTCCAATTGGTGCATTTGTCCGATATTAATTATCTCGTTTTCGATTACCTTTCAGAAATCACCATGTCGATTATGGCAAAGGCTATGATAACCAATCCTGAACATGGTTATGCCTTGGATTTTGTCAGTCGTGTCATGGCACCATTGATCAAAAAAATCAGTGATAAAAAAATTAAAGTGATTAGTAATGCAGGCGGTGTAAATCCGTTGGCATGTCGTGATGCTTTGCAAAAAGTCATTGAAGCACAAGGGTTAGATCTTAAAGTAGCTGTGGTTTTAGGCGATGACTTGATGCCAAATCAAGCTGAACTAAAAAACCAAAACATCAAAGAAATGTTTAGTGGTGAGGATTTACCAGATCATTTGGCAAGCTGTAATGCTTATCTCGGTGCGATTCCCATTCGTGATGCTTTAGATGCAGGTGCAGATATTGTCATCACAGGTCGTGTTGTAGATTCTGCGGTGGCATTAGCACCATTATTACATGAGTACAAATGGTCGCCCGAAGATTATGACAAGCTCTCGCAAGGTTCATTGGCAGGGCATATCATTGAATGTGGTGCGCAATGTACAGGTGGAAATTTTACCGACTGGCGCTTAGTTGAAGGCTTTGACAATATGGGTTTCCCCATTGTCGAAGTAAAAGAAGATGCATCGTTCATTGTAACAAAACCAAATGGCACAGGTGGTCTAGTTTCAACAGCAACGGTTGCAGAGCAAATTGTCTATGAAATTGGCAACCCTCAAGCCTATTTATTACCCGATGTAAGCTGTGATTTTAGCCAAGTAAAATTGGAACAAGTCGGTGAGCATCGTGTTGCGGTAACGGGTGCAACAGGTCGTGCGCCTACACAAGAATATAAAGTCAGTGCAACCTATCCTGATGGTTATCGTGTCTTAGTTAGTTTCTTAATTGCAGGGCGTGAAGCACCTGCCAAAGCACAAGTTATTGCTGATGCAATATTGACGAAGTGTGAACGTATTTTAGCTTTGCGTTCTGTCCCTGCATTTCAAGAAAAATCGGTTGAAATTCTTGGAATTGAAAGTACTTATGGTGCAAATGCTCGTCATACAGACAGCCGTGAAGTTGTAGTGAAAATCGCAGTTAAACATATGTTTAAAGAAGCATGTATGTTCTTTGCTTCGGAAATTGCACAAGCCTCTACAGGGATGGCACCTGCCTTGGCGGGTATAGTTGGTGGTCGTCCAAAAGCATCACCAGTGATTAAACTTTTTTCATTCCTTGCGGATAAATCAAAACTAAATATTGAAATAGACATCAATGGTCAACGTCAAAAAGTCGTAATTCCTCAAGGTTCAGCAGAGCAGTCATTTACACAACTACCAATCGGTGAAGTTGCTCAATTTACAGGTGATGAAGTTGAGATTGCATTGGTTGATATTGCCCATGCACGTAGTGGTGATAAAGGCAATCACAGCAATATTGGTGTGATTGCACGTCAGCCTAAGTTTTTACCATGGATTCGTGCCAATTTAACCGATGAGAATGTCACGAAATATATGCAACACGTGCTTAATCCTGAAACAAGCAAAATTATTCGCTATGAAATTGAAGGGCTTAATGCCTTAAATATTCTATTGGAAAATGCTTTAGGTGGTGGGGGAATTGCCAGTTTACGCATCGACCCACAAGGTAAAGCCTTTGCACAACAGTTGTTGGATATGCCTGTGAAAGTGCCGAAGGGATTGATTGGTAATTAGTAGAGAATATGAAAGTCCCCTCTTTTTAAAGGGGGACTTAGGTGGATTATTTTTATTTAAAAACACCTCACCCTTGCGAACTCAGAATATATTCTGAGGATTCTCATCTCCTATGAGGAGAGGGAGCTATGGAAATCAAAGAAAACAAATTGGAAATAAAAAATGCAATATAACTCAATCTTTAGATCAGATGCTTTTCAAGATAAAGTCATTATTGTCACAGGTGGTGGCTCAGGCATTGGACGTTGTACAGCGCATGAATTGGCATCTTTGGGCGCACAAGTGGTCATTACAGGACGTAAAATTGAAAAACTACAAAATGTAAGTGCTGAAATTTTAGAAGATGGTGGCAAAGTCCATTTCATTGTGTGTGATAACCGCGAAGAGCAACAAGTCAAAGACATGATTGCAGAGGTTGTTGAAAAATTTGGCAAGCTGGATGGTTTAGTGAATAACGCAGGGGGACAGTTTCCCTCAGGCTTAGATAGTATTTCTGCCAATGGTTTTGATGCCGTGGTACGCAACAATTTACATTCTAGCTTTTATCTAATGAAAGAAGCCTATAACCAATGGATGTCGAAACATGGTGGCAATATTGTCAATATGGCGGCAGATATGTGGGGCGGTATGCCAGGAATGGGACATTCAGGTGCTGCACGTTCAGGCGTAGACAATTTGACCAAAACCGCTTCAGTGGAGTGGGGACATGCAGGCGTACGAGTGAATTGTGTCGCACCTGGGTGGATTATTTCATCAGGAATGGACAATTATTCAGGTGACTTTGCCAAATTTATTATCCCAAGTTTGGCAGGCAACGTACCTCTCAAACGGATGGGGACAGAGTCAGAAGTATCTTCTGCCATTTGTTATTTACTATCAGATGCCGCAGGTTTTATTTCGGGAATGACCATTCGGATTGATGGTGCAGCATCACAAGGTACACGTATGTATCCGCTTGCCGATGCTAAAAATAGCCATTCGTTTAATGGTTTTCATCGTGCATTTATTCCCGATGTTTTAAAAGATGGGCTTGGCAAAGAAGCACAAGATTCCAAATAAGGACAAGGACTAAAAGAAGATGACCATTCTACAATCTGAAATTGCGGTGGGCAGTGAACAATATGAGCAAAATAAAGCCCATATGCTCAGCCAACTCGATGAAGTGAAAGCGGTACAGAATAAGAGTTTTGAGAAGTCTTATGCAGTTAAATCCAAGTTTGATAAAAAAGGTAAAATTTTACCGCATGAACGTGTCCGTTTAGTCCTTGATGCCAATTCTCCTTTTGTTGAATTGTGTGGATTGGTCGGTTACCAAATGCATGATGATAAAGATGGCTCAGAAGCGGGTGGTGGCATTATTGCAGGAATTGGTTTTGTCAGCGGTGTGCGTTGTTTGGTTTCAGCAAGTAATAGTGCCATTAAAGGTGGAACAATATCGCCAATGGGGGTACATAAAACCTTACGTCTGCAAAAAGTTGCTTTAGAACAAAAACTTCCGATGCTGACGTTGTCTGAAAGTGGAGGTGCAAACCTCAATTATGCAGCAGAAGTCTTTACTCAAGGCGGCATGACTTTTGCCAATCAAGCACGTATGTCTGCGGCAGGTATTCCACAATTGTCGGTTGTACATGGCAATGCAACGGCAGGCGGTGCATATCAACCAGGTTTATCTGATTATGTGATTACCATTCGTAAGCAAACGGAAATGCTTCTTGCAGGGCCACCGTTATTGATGGCGGCAACAGGTGAAGTGGCAACGGCAGAGGAGTTGGGCGGTGCGGAAATGCATGCGCAAGTAGCAGGAACAGCAGAATATTTGGCGGAAAATGATGCCGATGGTATTCGAATTGCTCGTGAAGTTTTTGAGCATTTAAATTGGAAAGAGCAGGTCAATACAACGAAAAAGCAATATCAAGAACCTCGTTATGCGACAGAGGAGTTGCTTGGCATTATTCCCAATAATCCGAAACAACCTTTTGATATGAAAGATGTGATTGCCCGTTTGGTCGATGATTCAGATTTTCTAGAATTTAAACAAGAATATGATGATTTAACCGTGTGCGGTTGGGCAAAAATGGGTGGCTTGCATGTGGGGATTATTACCAATAATGGACCAATTACACCGCATGGTGCTGCCAAAACTGCACAATTTATTCATTTGTGCGAACAGACCCAACGTCCACTCTTATTTTTACATAACACCACAGGTTTTATGGTCGGAACGGATGCGGAACAAAACGGAATCATCAAACATGGATCTAAACTGATTCAAGCGGTTGCCAATACAACAGTGCCTAAAATTTCGGTTGTAGTTGCAGGGTCGTATGGTGCGGGCAACTATGCAATGTGTGGGCGTAGCTTGTCGCCTGATTTTATATTTGCATGGCCAAATTCTCATGTGGCGGTGATGGGTTCAGCGCAAGCAGGCAAGGTACTTCGTATTGTGGCGGAAGGGAAACAACGTGCTTCAGGTATGGAGCCAAATGAACAAATGCTCGATTTTTTGGAACAAAGTACAGCGATGAAGTTAGAACAACAATCGACAGCTTTGTTTAATACAGCAATGTTACATGATGATGGCATTATTGATCCGAGAGATACCCGTAAAGTGTTGATATTTTTACTTGAAACCATTGATGAAGCATCAAAACGTCAACTGAATCCAACACGTTTTGGCGTATCGCGATTTTAATTTTAAGAGCATTCACCTTGCGAAGCTTTGCTTCTCATCTCCTAAAAGAGAGGGAGTAGACGGTCTAAGAAGCTCAAACTACTAACAAAATTTTGGAAATAATTAGTATATACAGGATAAAACAATGAAATTTACACCAGAACATGAAGCGTTACGCCGTACAACACGTCAGTTTGTTGAAACTGAATTGAATCCATTTATCCCAACATGGGAAGCTGAAGGCAAATTTCCGATTCATGAAGTTTTTAAGAAAATGGCGGATTTGGGCTTATTGGGTATTTGTAAGCCTGAAGAAAATGGTGGCTCAGGACTCGATTATTCTTACAACTTGGTGGTTGCCGAAGAATTAGGTCGTGCTGCCTGTGGCGGTGTACCTTTAGCTATTGGTGTACAGACGGACATGGCAACACCCGCATTGGCACGTTTTGGTAGCAAGGAATTGCGTGATGAGTTTTTAACGCCTGCTGTTGCAGGGGAATACGTGGCTGCAATAGCAGTATCAGAAGTACATGCAGGTTCAGACGTTGCAGCCATTAAAACCACAGCGAAAAAAGACGGTGATGATTATGTGATTAATGGCAGTAAGATGTGGATTACCAACTCACTCCAAGCCGATTTTTTTTGCTTACTTGCCAATACTTCCGATGACAAACCACATGTTAATAAGTCGATGATTATTGTCCCTGCAAAGACCCAAGGCATAAATTTTTCTGAGCCACTGAATAAATTAGGCATGCGTTCAACCACCACAGCCGAAGTATATTTAGACAATGTCCGTGTGCCACAACGTAATTTGGTTGGTGCAGAAGGCATGGGCTTTATGATGCAAATGATGCAATTCCAAGAAGAACGCATGTGGGCGGCTGCCAATGCAATTGGCGGTTTAGAAAGCGTTATTCAACAGACCATTCAATACACAAAAGAGCGTCATACATTTGGGCAACCACTGATTAATAATCAATATGTACATTTTCGTTTTGCCGAGTTAATGACTGAAGTTGAAGCTTTACGTGCACTGACCTATCGTGCCTGTGATATTCATATTGATGGTGGTAATGCCACCGAAATTGCTTCGATGGCTAAGCTCAAAGCAGGGCGTTTAACCCGTGAAGTTGCTGACAGTTGTCTACAATTTTGGGGTGGTAATGGCTTCATGTGGGACAACCCAGCATCGCAACTTTATCGTGATGGTCGTTTGGGTTCAATAGGCGGTGGAGCAGATGAAATCATGCTCGGCATTATTTGTAAATTGATGGATATTTTACCATCTAAGCGTAAATAAGGAGATGACGATGACTCTTCCACAGACATTATCAGCACTACAGCTAGATGACAGTATTGAATTGGATCTTGCCGAAGGAATTTTATCGCTTTATTTAAATCGACCAGAAAGTCGTAATGCTATGAGCCTGAATATGGTCAAAACCATTCAGCAGGTATTTAGCAGTATTGAACATGATGTGAGTATTCGTGCGGTAGTTTTACGGGGTAAAGATGGAAACTTTTGCTCAGGTGGCGACATTAAAGACATGGCACAGTTGCGTGTAGATGCCACAAGTGCAGGTTCAAATCAGCCTTATGTTGAGTTTAACCGTCAGTTTGGTCGTATGCTTGAACAGGTTGATCAAGCACCACAAACGGTTGTAGTCGTTTTAGAAGGTGCTGTTTTGGGTGGTGGTTTTGGATTGGCATGTGTTTCTGATGTGGCAATTAGTCGTTCAGATGTCACCTTTGGTTTACCTGAAACAGGGCTAGGGATTATTCCTGCGCAAATTGCACCATTTGTAGTTAAGCGTATTGGTTTGACTCATACACGTCGTTTGGCTTTGCTAGGTAAACGTTTTAAAGGCTCAGAAGCATTGCATATGGGACTTGTGCATGAAGTGGTTGAAAATGAAGTTGCACTTGAATTAGCACTGCATGATGTTCTGATTCAAATTCGCCGTACAGCACCACATGCATCACGGGCGACCAAAGCTTTATTACATAAAACATTGAATGAGCCATTAAAAACTTTACTTGATGATGCTGCTCAACTTTTTGCAGACGCGGTGAGTAGTGAGGAAGGTATGGAAGGCACGATGGCATTTGTACAAAAGCGTGAACCAAATTGGATGTAAGCGCAGACAAAAATGAAAAATAACGAGCCAAATAAGGAATCATAACCATGGCTTTTTCAAAAGTATTGGTGGCAAACCGTGGTGAAATTGCTGTTCGAGTCATTCAAACAGCAAAAGCGATGGGGTATTGCACTGTAGCGGTGTATTCAGATGCCGATGCAAATGCACGTCATATTCAAGTAGCAGATGAAGCGGTTTATATTGGTGCATCAAAAGTATCAGAATCTTATTTACGGATTGATCAAATTATTGAAGCCTGTCAAAAAACGGGTGCAGATGCAGTTCATCCTGGCTATGGCTTTTTATCGGAAAATACCGATTTTGCTGCAGCTTGTGAAGCGAATCAAATCACCTTTATTGGACCAGGGTCAGCAGCCATTGAACTGATGGGCAGTAAACGCTTATCTAAAATTGCTATGATTCAAGCAGGTGTACCTTGTGTTCCAGGCTATGAAGGTGATCAACAAAATTTAGAATTTTTAGCAGAACAAGCAGAAAAAATTGGTTATCCCCTGATGGTGAAAGCATCAGCAGGTGGTGGTGGGCGCGGAATGCGCCTTGTACAGCAATATTCTGAGCTGATGGAGTCATTAAAAACGGCGAGATCTGAAGCTGAAAATGCATTTGGTTCGGGGGAATTAATTTTAGAAAAAGCCATGATTGCACCACGCCATGTCGAAATTCAGGTTTTTGGCGATCAGCATGGCAACTATGTTTATTTGTTTGAACGAGATTGTTCGATTCAACGTCGCCATCAAAAAGTGATGGAAGAAGCGCCGTGTCCAGTGATGACAACTGAACTACGTCAACGTATGGGAGAGGCTGCGGTACAAGCAGCAAAATCGTGTGATTATGTTGGGGCAGGAACGGTTGAATTTTTACTTGATGCATCAGGTGAGTTTTATTTCTTAGAAATGAATACACGTTTGCAAGTTGAGCATCCTGTGACAGAAATGGTGACAGGGCTTGATTTAGTTGAATGGCAATTGCGTGTGGCAAATCATGAGGTTTTGCCGTTAAAGCAAGATGAATTACAACTGAATGGTCACGCCATTGAAGTACGTTTATATGCCGAAGATCCTCGTCAAGATTTCTTGCCTCAAACGGGTCAAGTACTACATTGGCAAGGTGCAGATTTACCCAATGTCCGCATTGATCACGGTTTATTGCAACAAGGGGAAATTAGCTCCTTTTACGATCCGATGGTAGCAAAAGTGATTGCTTATGCACAGACTCGTGAAGACACGATTCGCCTTTTAGCGCGTGCAGTGGATGATTGTGTTTTACTTGGTATAAACAGCAATAAACAATTCCTCGCCAATCTATTGCGTCACCCTGTGGTGGTTGCAGGTGATACCAATACCGCTTTTATTCAGCAACATTTTCAGGCAGATGAGAGTTTACAAGTTCAGACTTTAAGCTTAGAACATCTTGCGGTTGCTGCGGCATTGTTTACCCAGACTCAACAGCAAGCAAGTTGGAGTACAGGGCTGAGTCCAAAATTGCCATTGAAGTTGCAAATTGAAGAGCAAAAATTGGAATTATCACTTGAGTTTAATAGTAATGGCTTAAGTATTGAAACTTGTGGGCAGATTCAAAGTATTGAAATGATTTCACAAACAGCACAACAAGTGGTGTATGTGGCAAATGGTGTACGCCGTAAATTAAATTATACATTGCAAGATCAACAACTCTATTTAGATGTCAATAATGGCAATGTCTCGATTCAAAATATGACCTATGCACCGCCAGAAACAACCAATCTTGTGGGAGATGGCAAAATCAAAGCACCGATGGATGGTGCAGTGATTCAAATTTTGGTCAATGTTGGTGATCAGGTTGAAAAAGGGCAGACGTTATTGATCTTGGAGGCGATGAAAATTCAGCAACAAATCAAGTCTGATATTGATGGTGTAGTGAATGAGATTATTGCTCAAACGGCTCAACAAGTGAAAAAACGGCAGGTACTTTTTAATATTCAAGCAAGTGAATAATTTTGTATATAAAGCCCTTGATCTCAGATAAGGGGCTTTTTTCGGTTATGGATTAATAATCCAATTGCATAATCGCATTGCCCGCGTCTTTTAAACCATTGAGTAATTGTGCTAAAAGTACATCTTTAGACACTAACGTGACAATCATCATTGGATGTTTTTCTGTAGGAATAGAGGTTAGGATGGCACGCCCATTTTGAGCATCTAGCGAAATACTTTGACAGCCTGAAAGATTAATCTCGCCAAGAAATGCACCCACCATGGCTAAAATAGAGCTACTCACCGCAGCGAGTTTTGTTGAGTTATAAGCTTTAACCCTTGATAAACTTGCAAGCTCAAAACCATCCGTTGAGCTGATCATGATAAATTCAACACCTTTGACATTCATCAAAACTTGGTGAATCTGTGATTTAGCAAATTCGACCAATACTGTTGGGGCTGTTCTTCCTTCAAGGGTATTTGACATATTATTATCCTTGTATATATTTAATTTCCAAAATGGTTACAAGTGTTTCAAGCAACATTAACACATCATTCTTTTTACGTGCATCAATAAAAAAGAGTGGGTAATTCATATTATTTTCAATTAACCATTCACGGTATTGGTGAGTTGATTTTGATGTTTCTTCATCAATATGAGTAATACCAATCGCAATATTTTCACCATATTGTTTAAACGTTTCGAGATAATGTTTTAGATCATCGAGCGGATTTTCAATGGTATGGTCAATGAGAATGACTGTGCCAATAGCACCTTTACAAATAACACCCCACATAAAATCAAAACGATTTTGTCCCGGTGTTCCATATAAACCAATTTTTGTCCCATCTTCTAAAGTGACTTCACCATAATCAATGCCTACAGTCGTTTGCATTTTTTTGTGACTGTGATCATCAGTGTTTAGCACTTCAGTTGCAAGTACAGGAATTTCAGATAAAGACTTAATTGCCTCACTTTTCCCCGACCCCATTGAACCTGCAAATACAATTTTATATTGTTGAATAATCATAATATTTCTCTTTAAGACATGAAATTATCCTGAAAACTCAGGTCATAAATTTAGTTAAAAACCAAAACGTTTTTTGAGTCTACCAAAAAAGCTTTTAACTACACTTTGTTCCTGTTGTGGAATATCATCTAAATTTTGTTTTTTAAATAAAGATTGCTGTGCAGATATGGTAAATGCATTGTCAAAAACAATATTCGTAGCTATGAATTTCTGTACTGTGTTAACAGGAATATCGAAATGAGAGGCGACTTCTGAAATTTGAGCACCTAAAATAAAACTTGCAGAGAGTTTAATGACGATATTCTTTGATTGGTCATCAAGTAATTGTGGCCAATAATTCAATTTATAGTAATCGTTTTCATGTGGCATTTCAGATGTGATTTTTGAGTTCCAACCCAAGGTAAACATCCAGTTTTCAAGATTATAAGCATTTTTTCTTGAAACTTTAACAAAGTCAGTCAGTACAGCATCGGCACAATGTGCTGCACCTGATGTTCGAATTTCACTTCTTGATGGATCGAGCCATACCTGATGATTACGACGATCGGTAATTGCAAGCGTACCTTGCTGATCTGTCAGATGAAATTTTCTAGTATCATACTGATACAAATCCTGAATGATGGAGAGTTTAATTTCATCGATCTCAATCGGATGTTCAATTTGGCTTAATGTTATATCTAAAGTATTGTCTTCTAAAAATGTTCTATCCAGTTTTTGTAATACATGGATTGTCATCCAATTTTGAAAAAATTCATCTGCTTGAATTGGTAAATAGAGTGTATCTCGATTGGGCTGATCTAGAGGAGGATTATTGCGTGAAATTTTGAGGTAAGGTGTATTTTGCTTAACAATGATACGTTGAACATGATCTGAATCATAGAAATGCTCATGAACAAATAAGCAGTCAATATTTTGATCCGCAATATTGCTCCAGTTAATACCAACATCAGTTGGTAGTATTTGTCGCAAACAGATTTTTAGTTGATCTGTCGATGATGAGCTAAGACCTGAAATCGCGATATTGATACGAATATTGTTCATAAGACGACTCTAATAAAATTTTAAATGCATCACGTAATATGTTGTTTTAAATTATATGAATATACCGCTAATTAGTCTTACAATCGCCTAAAAACAATCTTCTTTAAAAGTATACTATCCCATTTTTGTTTACCAATAACTTTTAAAATAAAGAAAATATTAATAATGTAGATTTTTAAATTTGATATTACCGCATAAAATGATTTTTGATTTTGAATTGAAGCCATGATAGAAGATACTTTATCAGGTTTATCAATAACTTTAAACCTAGGTTTTTTCATAATGGGCTCGCTTTACTGTAAGTGAATATTTTAAAAAATTATTATGATTGTCATGTATTAGGAAATTATAGTTTATTTTTTTTAAAAATCTACAGAGCTGATCAGTATCACTAATTAATTTTTTTATAATCAAGAATTATTACTTGGTACTATTAATATAATTTAATAAAAATGCAGATTTATTTATTTAATATGTAAAATGTGTGATATTTATCACTTAAATTGGTGGGCATATATTTATTTATCATTTTTGAGTGGATGAACGTGAAAAAAAGCGACCATATAGGTCACTTTTTGATTTATTTTGAATTAAGCGAAAATATGCTGCGCTGCGCTGTATAGTACCCATAAAACCACCAAAGCAACTAAAGGTTCAGCAATACGTCCCCAAGTTGGTGTAGTAGGCTGTGAAGTTGTTTCAGTGACAGCATGATCCGCTGTTGCATGTAAGTCTGTTGTTTGATGAACCATTTGATTGAACTCTTTCATTGTATCTTCTAATGATAGCTCTTCTTCTACTAGAGGTTGAGAGCCAATAAGCTCTTTTAGATTGTTTGTTGACCAAACCCAATCAGGGGCATGACCAGATAGATGTTCAATCTGTCCAAGGAGCAATTCTCCTAAACCATTTTGACCGAAATTTCCTGTGGTATCGAGTTGTTTTAACTCTGCAAACTGTAGAATTAAAATCTCAGTATAGCTAGATTCCATATCATTTTTAGCAAGTGCTGATTTATTATCAGGAGATGTTGTTAAATGACGGGCAATTTCTTGAATATATAGACGATCTTGCGATTGAATTTCTTGATAAACAGCATTTTGATCAGTTTTCCATAAACTAATAAGTTTACCTAAACATAGAATATTTATTTCTTCAATATATGCATTACGTTCGGCAACAGGATACTCGCTCAGAAGAGCTGGCTTTTGAATCTTAATCTGCTCTGCAAAATAATGTACTAAATCAAAAGCCATAAGCTACTCCATCGGGTTGTATTTAAATTAGTCTAGTAATCTCAGCGTCGATTTTTTCTTTGTGACACTTTGTTCTTCTGTTTCAGCTACTTTAGATTCTAAAGCATCTTCATCGGTTTGAACATTGGCATATTCGTCAGGATCAAAGAACATTCCTTGTCCATTTTCACGTGCATAAAGACCCAAAACAGCAGAAATAGGTACATAAATATCTTTTGATGCACCACTAAAACGAGCAGAAAAGCGAATGGCATCATTGCTCATATGAAATTGATGTACGGCATGTGGCGCAATATTAAGCACAATTTGACCATCTTGCACAAATTGAGTTGGAACATCTGTATGTGGTTGGGTGGCATCGACCAATAAATATGGGGTAAGGTTGTTATCACAAATCCATTCATAAATTGCACGAGCTAGATAAGGACGTGTAGGGGTTAAATTCAATTCTTGCTCAGACATAGTTAAATACTCAAAATTTATTTTTAATGGGTAATCAATGCACTATAACGATTTTTTTCTTGTAACGTCATGGACTTTAAAAAGGCAGGACGTTTAAAAATACGTTGATAATACAGGAGGATAGGGCGGCATTGTTGTGGGGGGAGCTCAATACCCATTTGGTTTAAGCGAATAAAAATGGGTGCAAGCATACAATCTAAAATACTGAAATGTTCAGACATAAAATAAGGATAATGCTGAAACAAGGGCGTTAGAGAAATCAGAATATTTTTCAATTGTTGTTGAGCTTTTTTGGCTTCAGCAGGCTTGAGCGTATCTGAATGACACAAGATGATATCTGCTAATTTGAGCCAATCTTGTTCAAGTCGCCAAATATATTGGCGTTGTTCCGCGCGTGGTGCAGGTGCATCGGCATAGAGTTTATTTTGACGATAACGATCATCAATATATTCAGAAATAATCGTAGTATTGAAAAGTTTTAGATCATTTTCAATGAGCATCGGAAGTTGGTTATAAGGATTTAAACTCGCTAAATCTTCGTCATCTTCACTTACAATGATCAAGTGATATTTTATTTGTTTTTCAGCAAGTAGAAATCGAATCCAGTGTGAACGAAAATCATCCTCGTGGCTATACAACGTAATCCCTTGTGGAGGTGCAGTTTCGACTGACATTATGTCCAAAGCTATGCAAAGTGAAT
Source organism: Acinetobacter sp. 1207_04 (assembly GCF_052850415.1). Lineage (NCBI taxonomy): Bacteria > Pseudomonadati > Pseudomonadota > Gammaproteobacteria > Moraxellales > Moraxellaceae > Acinetobacter > Acinetobacter sp. 1207_04. Next base: position 19,893 of record NZ_VXCQ01000013.1, read on the forward strand.
AATCTAGAATACTAAAATTAGACATAAAAATCATCTTAACTTTTCTAAGATAACGATAGATAGTGAACTTGAAAAGTTAAAAAGAGGGATTACAGCGTGATTATATTAAGAAATAGACTAAGGATTTTTACAAAAACATGGATTATCATTTTTTTGATGATGGGATTATCAAATACTTATGCCAAGAAGCAATCTTCTATGCAAGATGAGGAGGTAATGATACTTGCAGAAGAGTCTGCATGTCAGGCAGACCCAACTTGTGAAACGACCAGAGATGCGATTGCCACTGTTAATATTGGGTCAGCATGTTCTGAAAATGATTCTTGTGATATAGCTTCAAGTGCCTCTGAGGATGCGTATTATGGGGGTATTGAGCGTGAATATGTCGTAAAAGGCTGTAAAGTTACAATTTATAATGATGGGCCAGTTAAAATGGTAAACGAAAAAACAGATAAACCTTGTAATGCTCCTATTCCCAAAGATCATAAATTCTCCAAAAAAATTAATACTTATGAAGACAATGGTTGCATAATCACAGAGTCCGTTGCAGCAGACGGTATAATCGATGCAATAAAAGACTGTTCAAATAAAAATAATAAAAAATAAAGTATATGCATAAAAAAACCTCGGCAAATGCCGAGGTTTTCTGTCCGATTCGGTAAACGAATTAACGTTTAGAGAACTGAGGACGTTTACGAGCTTTACGTAAACCAAGTTTCTTACGTTCAACTTCACGAGCATCACGAGTAACGAAACCAGCTTGACGAAGAGCAGGTTTTAACGTTTCGTCAGAAGCGATCAATGCACGAGTAATACCGTGACGAATTGCGCCTGCTTGACCACCAATACCACCACCAGCAACAGTGATGTAAAGGTCATATTTACCAACAGCATCAAGAAGCTCAAGAGGTTGGTTAACAACCATACGAGCAGTCTCACGACCGAAGTATTGTTCTAAAGAACGGTTGTTGATTACGAGTTTACCAGTACCAGCTGATAGGAAAACACGTGCAGTTGCGGTCTTACGACGACCTGTACCATAATTAGTAGCCATGTGCTGTATCCCTTAGATGTCCAAAACTTGTGGCTGTTGAGCAGTATGTGGATGCTCAGTACCTGCATAAACCTTCATTTTCTTGATCATTGCATAACCAAGAGGACCTTTTGGTAACATACCTTTAACAGCTTTTTCTAAAACTGCTTCTGGTTTGTGAGCGATTAACTTTTCAAAGTTAGTCTCACGGATACCACCAGGGAAACCAGTGTGGCGATAGTATTTCTTATCTTGAGATTTCTTACCAGTTACAGTAATTTCTTCAGCATTGATTACAACGATATAATCGCCTGTGTCAACGTGGGGAGTATAAGAAGTTTTGTGCTTACCGCGTAAACGACGAGCGATTTCAGTCGCAAGGCGACCTAAAGTTTTGCCAGAAGCATCAACAACGTACCAATCGTGTTGAACTTCAGCTGGCTTAGCGCTGAGAGTTTTCATTAAACCACTACCTATTATAGTTGGTTTGGACTATGGAATCTGTCCAAACAAAAGGAGAGCGAATTCTACATGAAATTACATAGATTCACAATTGAAATTTAGGATTTCAAGCGCTGAATTATAAAGGATTGCTCTTTATTTAACTAGTTCTTTTTTATGTAATATAATATTTGTGCAGTATAAGTCTTTTTATTATAAAAAATAAAAGGTTAGGCTTAATTGAAATGAGTTTTGATGATGATAATAAATATTCAGAATGTTAGTTTCATCGTATTACTTCATCTTCTAGCAACAGTATATTTCCCATTATATTATTTAATTATTCATCCAAATTCAGGTGTTTGGACGATATTCATTTTATTAGCAACAATGATTGCGATTTCGTGGGGTACTTTACTGGTTCCAATTCTACTTGTTGTTATGTTCGGGTTAATCATTAAGTTTCCTTTCGTATATGTTAGTTATCTCGTTTGCTTTGTTATTCCTCTCTTTTTTTTGTTACAGTCTAAACCTAAAAAAAGACAGTATTTTTTGAAAATTGGTTTTATTTTTTTTGTACTGGGTATTTTGATCTATGTTGCCACTTTTATTGCTTATTTAAATGGCATGACTTTGAATAACTTTAAATAAGAATATCAGAATTTTTTTTTAAGATTATGTAAACTGATTATCTTGAGATTATTTTTTTCAGGTTGCTTATGCTTCCCTTATATATTACCAGTGGTGAGCCTGCGGGCATTGGTCCAGATATTTGTTTGAGTTTGGCAGATCGTATTGATGAGCGCCCAATCGTGGTATTGGCAGATATCAATATGTTACGTGATCGTATCAAAATTTTGAATAAAAATGTCGAACTGATTGAATATATGGGGCAAACCGAATCTTCCAAACAAGGTCAACTTTATGTTGAGCATGTGCCTTTATATGAAGATGTCGTTTTAGGCGAGTTAAATCCAAGAAATTCAGCTTATGTATTAGAACAACTTCGTCGTTCAGCTTTTTATGCAATGCAAAGACAAAGTGTTGGTGTTGCGACTGCGCCTGTTCAAAAGTCTGTCATTAATGATGCAGGTATTCATTTCAGCGGTCATACTGAGTATTTCCAAGAGTTTGCTGACGTAGAGCGTGTCGTAATGATGCTCGCTACTAAAACTTTACGTGTTGCCTTGGCAACAACGCACTTACCTTTACGTGATGTTGCAGATGCGATTACTAAAGAGCGTTTACATCAGGTTATTGATATTCTTATTCATGACTTAAAAACCAAATTTAAAATAAAACATCCACATATTTTGGTCTGTGGTTTAAATCCACATGCAGGTGAGGATGGTTATTTGGGCATGGAAGAAATTGAAGTGATCAATCCTGTGCTTGAAAGTTACCGTGAGCAAGGCATCAATATGAGTCTGAGTATGCCTGCCGATACTTTATTTACTCCTGAAAATTTAAAAGATGCCGATGCAGTTTTGGCGATGTATCACGATCAAGGTTTACCCGTGTTAAAAGCGCAGGGTTTTGGTGAAGCCATTAACATTACTTTGGGTTTGCCTTTTATTCGGACTTCGGTTGATCATGGCACTGCGCTTTCTCTTGCAGGTACAGGGCTGGCGAAAAGTTCGAGTTTAAATATTGCTGTTGATTTGGCGTTAGAATTGGCAAGCTATTAATTAAAACCATCATAATTTTAATAAAACTAATATCAAGAAGAGGCTGAACATGTCGATGATGATTCATAATAAAAAACAGAGAGAAACACCGTCCATCATTAGGCGAGTGAGTGTGTTGTCATTGCTATTAATGACAACAGTTTTATCTGCTTGTTCAACACCAATGACTGCGCAAAATCTGTGTGAGTTAAAAGTCTTGTCACTTTTGATTCCGAAGCAGTCTGAAGAAGCGGTGGAATCTGGGAGTTTAGAATCAATCCAAGTCTTAAAACGGAGTCAAGAAAAACTGAATCAAACGATGGATTTAATACAAAAAAATGATTCAAATCATCAAGATTTAAGCCAAATGCTTGCAAATAGCCAAGCAATCAGTAAGAACATTGATGTTATTGCAAAGAACCAAGGCAATTTGAACAGGTTGTATGATTATCAAATCGTTGTTTTTGAACAAATTCCGAGTATTCAAGCTGAGTATAATTTATTAACCGATATGATGGCACGGAAAAATTATCCTGCAACGCAAGTGGTCATTGCAAAAAACCAAGTATTTATGGGCGAGAGAATATTGCGTTCAATCGGTAGTTTATCCAAATCAAATGAGTTTTCTCGACATAGTATGGATGATTTTTTGGCTGATCTAGAAACATTTAATGTGTATTTGCACGCGCAACTGAATGGCAATGCAGAATTAGGTGTTGAGCGAGTTAAAGATACCGAAATGCGTGAAAGTCTGCTTTCCATTCAAGAAGATATTCAGGTGATTTTAGATTCTGAAACATTTAAGTTACTGCAAAAACGTGAACCTTTGGCAAGTACCTATCAAGCAGCGAGAGATAATGTTGAAATTTCTGATGAAATATTTATTAAACTGAATCAATTAGAGCGAAATACAGCGCACTAGAGTCTATATATTATTGAAATGATTTTATGTTTAAAAAGTTAGACGGAATGCTTTTTTGTATCATTCCAAGCACTTTGAAAAGACTTATTGAATCTCTAAGCAATAACAACATACAGATGCAGTTTTGGCGATATATCACGATCAGGCTTTACCTGTGTTAAAATCACACCACTCTGGTGAAGCCATCAAGAATACGATGATGGTTTACTTTTCCAAACTTCTGTCGAGCTGTGACTGCATTCTCCCTTGCAGATACGGAGCAGGTGAAAAGTTTATTGTCAATTTAACGCTTAAATTGGCACCTCACTGATTTTGTCTTATTTACCCGTTGGAAATTTTTTATGTATCAGATTAATGCCTTAAACCCCAAAGATGAAGGGCATCATACCCGTAAGCGTTTTGGGCAGAACTTCTTACATGACCAACGTGTGATTGCTAAAATTGTACGTTCGGTACATCCACGTACAGGTGAAAATATCATTGAAATTGGTCCTGGTCTTGCAGCGTTAACTTCACCATTAATTGGTGAATGTGATGCTTTAACCGTGATTGAGCTTGACCGTGATTTGGCTGCAGGTTTACCTGGTCGTGTGCCACATCCTGAGCGTTTAACGATTATTGAAGCCGATGCACTGAAATTCGATTTCACCACATTGTTTAAAGATGACAAACCATTACGTGTAGTCGGCAACTTACCTTATAATATTTCTACACCTTTATTATTTCACCTTTTGCAATTTGGCGATAAAGTCAAAGATATGCACTTTATGTTGCAAAAAGAAGTGGTTGACCGTATTACCGCATCACCAAATACTAAAGAATATGGTCGTTTATCAGTGATGATTCAGTATTTCTGTAAACCAACGTATTTATTTGAAGTCCCACCGGGATCATTCAATCCACCACCAAAAGTAACGTCAGCTGTGTTTCGTTTAGAGCCGTATGCGACGAAACCGATTATTGCCAAAAGTGAAAAAGCCTTGGCTCGACTGGTTGGACATGTCTTTACTCAACGCCGTAAAACATTGCGTAATAGCTTAAAAGGTATGTTAGTTGAAGATGGTTTTGAAAATACAGGCATTGATCCAATGGCACGTCCTGAAACGTTGACACTTGCACAATTTGTAGCTTTATCTGATCAAATGGTGGGAATCTAAAATGGCGTGCGACAAAATTCGATATAATTATGTCATTGGTGATGTGCAGGGCTGTTTTGAAGCGCTAAAAGCATTACTCAAAGAGATTCAATTTGATGCAGATCAAGATTTTATTTGGTTTGCAGGTGATTTAGTCGCACGGGGTGAAAACTCAATTGGTGCATTACGCTTTATTAAAAAATTAGTGGATCGTGGTGTCGCTGCAACGGTTTTGGGTAACCATGATCTCAATTTATTGGCTGTCGCACGTGGCATTAAAGTTTTGAAAGACAAAGATAAAATTGATGATGTGATTCATGCTCTAGAGAGTGATGATCTGATCGATTGGTTACGCAAACAACCTTTATGTCTATTTCCAAATGAACATACAATTTTAACGCATGCAGGAATTCCATCTATTTGGACAGCAGAGCAAGCCGCAACTTTAGCCAAAGAAGTTGAGGTGGTCTTGTCTGATGATGATTTTACTGTCATGGATACCTTTCTCAAAGAAATGTATGGTTCTGAACCCAACCTATGGTCGGATGAGCTGACAGGCAATGCCCGTTTACGCTGTATTACTAACTACTTAACTCGTATGCGTTTGACTGATGCAGAAGGGCGTTTAGAATTTAGTTTTAAAGATTCACTTGATGAATCAATGCCTGAAGGTTTTCAGCCATGGTTTGAGTTTGACTCAAAAGCCGCAAAAACCCATCAAATTGTTTTTGGACATTGGGCTGCATTACAGGGCAAAACCATTAATGAATGTATTCAAAATGTCGATGGTGGGGCAGTTTGGGGACATCAACTAATTGCCTATCGTCTTGAAGATAAAAAGTCTTTCGCCGTTGATAATCCTGCAATGTAACTACTCGATTTTAAGTCAGTAAAAAAAGCCACTTCAGTGGCTTTTTTTATGAATACGTAAATTAAAAACGTAATAAATAATACAAATAGTTGAACAATGATTTGAAAGTGATGATTACTTTACTCGTAACCAAGTTTGGCTACGTCCAATGGTTGAAACGCCGACGTAACCACGTAAATTTAAACGATTTCCATTGGTACTCAGTTTGGCCTTTAAGTTATATATTTTACCTGTGAGTGGATCGATGACTTTACCATCAGCATATTCATTGTCTTTAGAAAGTTTAAGCCCTGTAAAGGTTTTCAGTCCTAAAATCGGTTGGTTGGTATAAGGGGCAGGGTATTTATAGCAAAGCTCTTTGGGTTGATAACCAACACGAGGTGTAATGGTTTTAATGGTTCCAGTATAAGTCCCTTGATCATTGGGTCTGATTTCGATAATGGCTTTCACTTCACTTGTTTTATCATCAATACTTTGCCAAAGACCTGTAATATCTTGCGCTGAAGTTAATGTACTAAAACCCAATAATAGGCCAAGAGAAAGTAATTTAAAGTTGTTTTTCATATTATTTTATTAAAAAAGATAAATAAATCACATTATTTTTAATCCGATAAAATGCTGTATATTAATTTTTTAATTAAAAAAATAATTATGATTTTTTAAAATTTATTATTAAGTATTTTTTAATTGTTAATTTAATATTATGCATTAAAAATTAATATTTAGTTTTTATTTAACTTGATTTAAAAATTCAGAATTTTAATATAAAAATTGTTATGTTAGACGAGAAGAAAAAAGCAATTTTGCTGTAAAAGATGGAATAAAGAAAATGCTGTCTATTGAACAATTAACAACAATTTATCCACTTATTGTTACCCCAAGTCATGATGGAAAATATTTTCATAACTATGTGAATTCTTTGTTGAATTTTCAAAATACAGCGCTTCACATTGGAATGCCTACACAATATTTGCTGATGCAAGGTGAAAGTCTCATCACTCGTGCACGTAATAACTGTGTTGCATCCTTTCTACAGAATCCTGAATGGACTCATCTTTTCTGGATTGATTCAGACATTGGCTTTAGTCCTGAGGCAGCACTGCGTCTACTTCAAGCAGACTATGAAATTGCAGCGGGGGTTTATCCGCTGAAAACTGAAGAATGGCCAGCAGATGGCTTACCAAAAGATATGACCTATGCTGAATTTAAAGCGTTATATCAAAAATATACGGTCAATGCTCGTGTACCTGCAGGAGCAGATTTTTTTCAACTTGATATTCAAGAAGATGGTTTTTTGGAAATGGCTGAAGCACCCACAGGGTTTATGGTCATTAAACGTTCCGTTTTTGAAAAAATGATGCAACACTATCCCGAATTACAGTATGTTTCAGATTCGCATGGTGTGGAAAACAAAGGCTTACATTACCGTTTCTTTGATGTCATGGTTGACCCTGAAACAAACCGCTATTTATCTGAAGATTATGGTTTTTGTCGTTTATGGGAAAATATGGGTGGTAAAATTTATATTGATTGTCAATCGAATTTGACCCATCAGGGTGCAAAAATTTATTCGGGTAATTTTGCCAATTCATTGCAAAATAATTTTGCTCTTGCGATTCCTGCTAAAGCGGATATTCAGCTGAAAATTACAGGTCTAAGCTATTTAAAACCTAACCCGTAATATTCAGTTAATTTAATCAAGCTTCATTTGTCTGTTTTAAATGTAGATGGATGAAGCATGAATCGATAATATCAAGTAAATAGAATCTAGAATTAAACACTATTTCACACGAATCCATGCTTGAGTTCGACCTGCTATATTATTTGAAAAACCTTGTAAATTTAATCGGTTACCGCTAGCACTGAGTTTTACTTTTAAACTCGCTTGTTTACCTGAAATTGGGTCAAAAATTTGACCTTCAGCATAATCATTGCCAGACACATGCTTAAGTCCTGTAATGGTTTTTAAGCCAACCAAGCGTTGATTGGTATAAGGTGCAGGGCAACTTACACATGTTTCTTGTAGTTTAGAGCCAACACGAGGGCTAATGGATTTAATTGTACCGCTGTAAATACCTTGAGCATCAGATCGAATTTCAACAGTCGTTTTCACATTACCTGTTTTATCATCAATACTTTGCCATAGTCCTGAGATATCTTCTGCGAAACCCATCTGACTACCACATATGAGTAATGTAAAAATTATGGCTATTATTTTGTTGTTCAGTATTATATTCTTCATCATTAGGTCACTCAATTATTTTTAATTAAAGAAGTATTTCAATGAGATTTGGATCCTTTATGAAATAGGTATCCATAGTTAGTCTCTTGTTATTGAAAATATAGTATTAATAATTGAAGCACTATAGTTCATTAAAAAGGTAAAATAAATCACATAATAGATTATTTGTGTGATTTCATTTGTTGTGAAAATATGAATTAATCAAGTATAGAGGGAATAATATTGGAGAAAACTTTAGATTTTATTTTATAAGTATTTGTAAATTATTGAATATTTTGTTAATTAACTAGGTTGCTTACATCTGTAAGATCAAAATGAAGGATAAAATAAAAAAACTGATCCGACAAAAGGTCAGATCAGTCCTTTTGATTATTCTTGACGAATCCATGTTTGACTGCGCCCAGCAATCGAAATACCGATATAGCCTCGCAGTGTCATTTTATTACCATTCGCATTGAGCTTTGCTTTACCATGATAAATTTTTCCAACCCGAGGATCTAAAACTGAACCGCCTATATAAAGATTTGGATGTTTTGGGTCTGCTTTTAAATTCTTAAGAATATCTAAGCCAATGAGGGGTTTATTCGTATAAGGTGCAGGACAATTGTTGCATTGCAATAATGGCGTTTCACCTGGTGCAGGAAAGTCTTGAATAATGGTTCCTGTATAAACACCATTATCCGATTTAGTAATTTTGATATGCGCTCGTACATAGCCAGTTTTATCATCAATCGTTCGCCATACCCCTGCAATATCGGCAGCAGAGGTATAGCTTGCGAAGCTAAGTAATAGACAGCAGAAAAATCCTTTTTTCATCGTTATTTATCCTTGTTATATTTGGGGGGTATTTTAATTTTTTTTATAATGCTGTCAGGTGAAAACGAGTTTTAGTTTTCACGAATCCAAGTTTGGCTACGCCCAAGTGCAGACACACCGACATAACCGCGAAGTTGTAAACGTTTACCATTACTACTGAGTTTTGCTTTTACAGAATAGGTTTTGCCTGTCAATGGATCAAGAATACGACCATTTGCATATTCTTCCGAATTCAATTTTTTAAGATCTTTAAGAACTTCAAGTCCAAGAATAGGTTTGTTGGTATACGGTGCAGGGCAGTCAATACACGTTTCACGCGGTGTATAACCTGGGCGTGGAGTAATTTTGACGACCTTACCTGTATAAGTGCCATTCTTTTCCTGATGAATTGTTAAAATAGCTTTTGATGATCCAGTTTTGTCATCAATGCTTTTCCATGTACCCGTAATGTCCTGTGCTATAGCAGCGGTTGCAGTAAAAACGGTCAATAAGAGTGCAGATAGTAAGGTCTTGCATTGCATACTTAAGTTCCTGTCTTGGGAGGAGTGAGAGTATAAGCTCTATATTAAGATGAAAAATTACCCGATGCAATCATGTGAAATGTTAACTAAATCACAGTTATTTTATAAAGTGCATAAATGTCGGAAGCCAGATTGCAGTAAATACAGCATTTACCGCCATACCAAAGGCTGCATAACGACCTGCAACAGCACCTCGTTGCCAAGCTTGTGCTGTGCCAATAGCATGTGCCGCAAGCCCTAAGGCTAAACCTGATGCACGTTCATCATTTATATTACGTAAAATAATGGATGAAAATGCTGCACCAATCACACCAGATAAAATTACAATTAAAATGACCAATGTGACTGGTGAGTGCAACAGCGTTGCGATATTAATGGCAATTGGGGTCGTTACCGCTCGTGTAGCAAAAGCCATAATGGTTGGTTCAGACATATGCAGTAGATAAGCCAAACTCATAGGTAAAGCCACAGCACTAAGACTTGCAAATACTAAAATGCCGACAATTGATTTAAAGGGTAGGTCATCATAACGCATTGAAGCCAATGGAATGGCAAGTGCAACAGTAACGTAACCTAGCAAATGACTAAAAAGCCCATTCATTTGAGCATTATATTTTTCATATGGAATTTTAAAGATTAACAATTGTGCAATGACAAAGAACATGCCAATGACCAATAAAGGGATTTGTGGAAAGCGCTTATTGACAGGTTTTGCTGCAATATATGCAATAAAGGTGATTAGGAAACCGATGAGTACAGAGAACATAATGAAGCTCCTAAAGCCACTTTTTTGCCATTTTTGCGTAAATCCACAATGGAATCAGTGTACTCACACACATCACCAATAAAAATAATGGAATTTCTTTGCCCATTGAAACCAACATTAATAATGAACCTGCACAAACAGGAAGAAAAGCAAAGCCGCTTTCTTTCATCAGTTTATTGTTGGTGTCGACAAGACGAGCGGGAATTTTCTTGAATTTACGCCAAAGAAGCAAAACACCGAGTAGGCTGAGTAAGCCAACCAGATTGCCCAATTCAGGATGGCTGAACTGTGTCATGATCCACACAGCACTTTCACGTACAACGATGATAAGGGCAAGTGTGCCAATCCATGCTTGCCAATCGATATTTTTAAACTGATCCATGTGCTGTCTTATTTGAGTAAAATTCTACCATTTACGTTCTAACCTATTTAACGCTTAATTTCAAATTCTTCCAATGACTTTTCGAACATTTTTGCTTTCGAACCCAATATTTCACGGAGTGGAAGGTGTGCTTGACGAATTAATTGTTCAAGTTTATGTGGCGCAATATTGACCCGTAAAAGTAATTCTCCCTGTTCATTATACTGTTCAGATTGGATGACATTTAACGTATAAAGTTGGTTTTTAAGTTTGCCATATTCAGGTTTAAGTACGAGATCAAAACTTTGAATTTGTCCCATTAAGCATTCTTGTACTGCTTGACGTAATAGATTTAATCCTTGCGATGAATGTGCAGAAACATAAACACGATCAGGTACATGCGGTTTAGCATAAATGATTTTAGCATCTTCACCTGATTGATCAATTTTGTTATATACACGAAGAATCGGAATATCTGCGCCAATTTCTTTCAGTACTTTTTCAACTGCTTCAATTTGTTCTTCTACATCAGGACTGCTTGAATCAATCACATGTAAGAGTAGCGTTGCCTCTAGCGTTTCTTCTAAAGTGGCTTTAAAGGATTCAACCAAGGCATGGGCTAAGTTACGAACAAATCCAACAGTATCGGCTAAAACCAATGTGCCAATGCCATCCCAAGTGAGTCTGCGTAAAGTTGGGTCAAGCGTTGCAAAGAGTTGATCCGCCGCATAAACATCCGATTTTGCTAAGATATTGAATAGTGTAGATTTTCCTGCATTGGTATAACCGACCAAAGAAACCGTTGGAATGGCTGCTTTTTGCCTTGCTGCACGTCCTTGAATACGAGTCTGACGAACTTTTTCAAGTTTATCTTTGAGTTGCCCAATACGTATGCGGAGCAAACGGCGATCTGTTTCAAGCTGAGTTTCACCTGGTCCACGTAAACCAATACCACCTTTTTGACTATCGAGTGATACACCTAAACCGACTAAACGTGAAGATAAATGATCAAGTTGTGCCAATTCAACTTGTAATTTTCCTTCATGAGTACGCGCACGTTGTGCAAAAATATCTAAAATTAAACGAGTACGATCGATAACACGGCAGTTCAAAACACGAGATAAATTTCGCTCCTGACTTGGTGTCAGTGCTTGATCAAAAATAACCAAACCGATTTCTAATGCTTGTACACGTTCAGCAATTTCTTCTGCTTTTCCTGAGCCAATAAAATATTTAGGATCGGGTTTAACACGTTGAACATGAATATGTTCAAGAATGTCTGCACCAGCAGATTTTGCGAGTAATCGAAATTCTTCAGTATCGAGATCATCGAGAATTTGAACGGAAATACTGACCAAAAGGGTATGTTCAGTGTCCTGATGTTGTAGCGCCGATTCCACAGATATTTTTGCTCACGCAGGTATAAAACCTTAGTGTAAATGAATTGACAACATAATTGTGTTTTTATGATCAATGCAACTTCGCAGAGATCTGTATAGAATAATGTGTAGTCGTTCAGCAATCTTTCCATTTAGTGAATATTTATGACTCAAGAAAAAACCACAGTAAAGTCAAAAAACTCTCAATTGAATCTAGTTTCTCGTGCATTTTTATACAGTAAAAAACTACTGACAGGCACTGCCGTGATCTCTGAAGGTTTTTATTTGGTATATCGCCATCAATTGTATAAAGATCCAAATAATCCTAAAAATACCCGTTATGTGCAGTATTTTTGTCGTCGCTTATGTGATGTTTTTAATTTAGATGTTCGAGTACATGGTGAAATTCCAAGAGAGCCAGCCCTATGGGTGAGTAATCATGTGTCATGGCTAGATGTCGCTGTACTTGGTTCAGGTGCACGAGTGTTCTTTTTGGCAAAAGCTGAAATTGAAAAGTGGCCTGTGTTGGGCAAGTTGGCAAAAGGTGGTGGAACTTTATTTATTCAGCGTGGTTCGGGTGATTCAGTTCGAATTCGTGAACAGATTACAGATTTTTTGAAGCATGATATTCCCGTATTATTTTTCCCTGAAGCAACGACAACAGATGGAACAAAAGTTAAAAAAGTGCATGGGCGTATTTTAGGTGCTGCCATTGAAGCGCAAAAACCTGTACAAGTCTGCTTGATTTGCTATGTCAATAAAAATGGTCAACTCGATACGATTACACCTTATGTTGGTGATCTTAGTTTTGCAGCACATGTTCAAGCAGTACTTGAAATGCCAAAAGTGACTGCACATTTGAAGACATTTCCTGCTATTTCTGTGGAAGGTCATACGGTTGAAAGTTTGACGCAAAAAGTTCAAAAGATGATGCAAGAGGGTTTAGAAGAGTTACAAAAGGAAATATTAAAGGCTTAAATTCAGTCACGATGTAATTGATTTATAAGTTTTAACATTAGATTGAAAATGGCAATGAGCTTTCATTGCCATTTTTATTGGTTAAAACTTCATGTTTCGTTAGTTTTACATATAACCTTCAATTGGTAGCCAAGAAATAAATTTGACTCCCGCTTTTTGCCACCATTTCATTTTTGGTTCTTTAGTGAGTGTCACGATCCCTTGAGGAGTTTGGCGTTGCCAATTGATTTGCTGTTCAGCGTTTAAAACCAATTTATAGGCATATTTTTTTAAATTATTGTCCATTGTTTGATGCACGGCTTTGGCAAGCGGTGGGCTGTTAATAATCACACCAATTTCAGTATTTAAGTTTGCAGAGCGTGGATCAAAATTAAATGAGCCAATAAAGACTTGTTTTTCATCAATTGCCATCAGTTTAGCATGCAGACTTGAGCGACTTAATCCTTTCATACTAATTTTAGTTTTTTCTGACAGTTCTTCATTACTTTTTTTCAGTTCTTCATCTGAAACAGCAGGGAGAAATTCATAAAGTTCTACACCATTTTTCAGTAAATTTTTTCTATATTTAGCATAAAAAGCATGGACAAGTGCAACATCATTGGCTTTGAATGAATTGGTTAATACCCGAACATGAACATTTTCCTTCGATAGTTCAGTTAAACGCTCTTCGCCTTTTTTTTGCGGTACAAAATAAGCGGAAATAATATCGACACTCGTCTCGGGTTTTTCCAATTGTTTAATCATTTGGAAATTAATATGTTGCTCTTTTTTAGCTTTAGAGCGAATTTTATCAGGTGAGTCTTTGACTACTTCTGCTTTGACCCAATCGAGCTGTACATGGGTACTTAGCCAATTATCAAAGTCATTTGAGCGATTGCTTAAATCAAGATAATTTTGCACGGTAATATCTTCGTAGTGCTGTGTCAGTTGTTGTTTTAAACCCTCATAACGCAAACTATATTGTGCAGGATTGACAATTTGGCGTACAGGATAGGCATAGCTGTCATTCCAATATTCATCGAAAGAATGGCTTATATCATCTACGGACTTGCCAACCAACATGGCATCTACATCTGAAAATTGATAGTTCTCACTGACATTATAGTAATGATTACTCATGTTACGACCGCCAATTAAAGCAATCTGATTGTCAGCAATAAAGCTTTTGTTGTGCATTCTGCGGTTAATGCGTTTGAGATCAATGACCATCTCTAATGGGCGTAAACGGCGAAATTTATAAGGATTGAAGAGTTTCACTTCAATATTGGCATGTTGATCTAAAGCCAAATAAATAGCTTCCATCGATTTAGCATTGTTATCATCAATGAGCAGGCGAACTTTAACGCCACGATCAGCAGCTTGAATAATTTTATATAAAGCCAATGAACCGATTTTATCGTTGTCCCAAATGTAGTATTGTAAATCTAAGGTTTTTTCTGATTTATCAATTAGATGTATTCTTGCTGCAATGGCTTCAAGTGGATCATAGAGGACATGATAGCCTGTTAATTCAGGATTGTGTTGCTTTAATGGCGTAATAATATGGGCAAGAGTAGTCTCTGATGTGTCTATATCTTTAGAATATTCTGTTTGTTGCGCTATTTGCTTGGGCAAGGTACTACATGCGGACAGACTCAACAAGATACAGCTCGTCAGCATCAATATTGAAGATCGATGTATGCTATTTTTTTTGTTATTCAATTGATGCAATTGAACCTGTATCTGATGCGTTCGAGTCATAATGTCTTCAATGTTTAAGCTAATTGAGATCATCATGGTGATGATCGAGCAGATTAATCAATTAGATCAATCTAGAGGTTGAGATTTAATATGTGGATGAGTGATTCAATCGAATTTTACTTTTACGTGTGTTTTGCTGTTGTTGGGATTTGGGGCATTGCCCAAGCCTGGATCAGTCAATCACGTACAGAAACAATTCATCCGTTTAAATCATTTGTCCATTTATTGGCATTTTACCTGTCTTATTTATTATTTCCGTTGTTCTTTTTTAGTTTATACGCAGGTTGGATAAAAATCTTCTCTTTACATGAAAGTATTTTTGCATTTTTGATGAGCAGTTTACTGATTTATGCACGGTTTATTGAACCACATATGATTCGGATCAATTATGTGCATTATGATTTAGGACAGAAAAAACCACTGCCTAAACCTGTTCGTGTTGCACTTATTGCAGATTTACATATCGGTTTATTTTCAGGACATGAACGTCAACTCAAACAGATTGTGCACAAAATTAATCAACAACAACCTGATTTTGTTGTCGTTGCTGGTGATTGGACCTATGAGCCTGAAAATAAACTTGCAGAAGAGTTAGCAGTATTAAAGCAAATTGAAGCTCCAGTTTATTCGGTCAATGGTAATCATGATGAACAATATCCTGGACCACCAATTCAGCAACTTTTAAAAGATGCTTTAGAGATTAACAATGTCATGGACATTGAAGGAAAGATTGTTGAGTTTGATGGATTTCGCTTAATAGGCGTTGGTGATTTGTGGGCGGGTAAAGCAGATATGCGTTATATGCCAGAATTACCGCAAGATAAACCTTGGCTGATTTTGTCACATAACCCTGATACCGTTGATATGGTTCCTGATTTACCCACTCGTCCATTAATGCTTTCGGGGCATACGCATGGTGGACAGGTTGAACTACCTTGGTTGACGAGTTATGTGATGAAAAAGGTATCTATTCTTGGCCACAAGCGTGGTCTGTATCATCATGATAATGCCGATGTGTTTGTGAGTGTGGGTACAGGAATGGTCGGTGTACCATTTCGTTTTCGTGTACCGCCAACAATTGATATTATTGAATTAATTTAGGTCGAGTTTTAATAGTCTCAAGCTGTATGGGAAATGAAAAAACATGCAAATACTGATGGAAAATATTTTTCAGATAGCTTTTATTTTGAATATTTTTTAAACAGATATGGTTTTATTATAAACATTTAATAAATAATAAAATTTATTTTTATCAATGGGTTGGCTATCTGTTTTTTTCCGTGTATATTCTAAAAATAAAGAATGTGCGATGCCTCACATATGTCTATTTAAGCGTGTTGAAGCAAGCAAATAAAAACAATAGAGGGCAATAATATGACATTTCATAAAGAAGTTGGAATACCTTTTGGTCTGTCTGAATCACAATCAGCACAATTGGAAGAAGGTCTAAAGTCACTTGAGAATGAATTTCATGCGGCGGATGATGTTAATGCAGAGAGTTTTGCCAAGAAATTCTATCAACAATTTGAAGACTTGATCAAAGCTTGTGGTATTGCAGATGGTGATTTAGAAGCACTCGTCAATCATCTATATTTCACTCAAGAAACACAAGAAATAGTGACTTTTATTATTCCGAGTTTTTACAATGCAGGTGGTGATCGAGAAGTTTTTAATGATACTTATGACTTGATGATGGCAGACTTAGAGCTTGAACAATAAGTTATCGCTTGATTCTCAACGTATTTAGCTACACTTCGTTTTTACAATAAAAAAGCCAACATATTTGTTGGCTTTTTTATGGGCATTTAGATGTGTAAATCATCTTTAGATTTGATTATTCACATCATCATTTTTAGTTTCACGAATCGCTAAGAAGGCAAGGAGTGAAAGAATAGAGGCAGCAGTGAGGTAATAACCGACAGCATACAAGCCGTATGTAGTCGCCAATTTTGTTGCAATCAATGGCGCAAAAGATGCACCAAAAATACCTGCAAGATTAAAGGTCAAAGCAGAACCAGTATAACGTACTGAAGTTGGGAAAATTTCAGACAATACAGTACCAATTGGACCATAGGTCAGCCCCATAATCGCAAGACCTGTACATAAGAACAGGAATACAACAAGCGTGCTACCTGACTCAAGCATGCTTGAAAATACTAAACCGAACAACGCTGATAAAATACAGACACCAATTGATGTAGTTTTACGACCAAATTTTTCAGCTAAAATTGCCGAAAGTGGAATAAATGCAGCAAAACATAGAGTTGCTAGCAGTTGAAGCTTAAGAAATTCAGCACGTGTATAACCTAGCTCCGTTGTACCCCATTGCAGTGCAAAAACTGTGGTGAGATAAAACACCACGAAAGTACAAATCGCAGCAATCGTACCTAAAATAAGCATGCCCCAATGTTTGGTCATAACTTCTTTAAACGGAATATTCACTTCTTTTTGTTTATCGAGTACTTTTTGGAATGCAGGTGTTTCATGCAATTGCAAACGAATGTACAAACCTACAATCACCAAGGCAGCACTTGCAAGGAAAGGAATACGCCAGCCCCATTGCATAAAGTCTGCTTCAGACATAAATGCTCCGAGAGTGAGGAATGAACCCGTTGCCAAAATAAATCCAATTGGCGCACCCAATTGAGGGAACATACCATACCAAGCACGTTTACCTTCAGGTGCATTCTCAGTGGCAAGCAGTACAGCGCCGCTCCATTCACCACCTAAACCTAAGCCTTGACCTAAACGACAAAGCGCAAGTAACAACGGTGCAACGATGCCAATTTGATGATAGGTTGGGAGTAGACCAATACAGACAGTCGAGATCCCCATGGTCAGTAATGCTGCCACGAGCGTTGCTTTTCGTCCTATTCGGTCACCCAAATGCCCGAATAGTGCTGCACCAATTGGGCGAGCAATGAAGGCAATGGCAAAAGTTGCAAGCGATTGAATTGTTGCTGTAGTCGGATCGGTACTTGCAGGGAAGAACAAATGCGGGAAAATAATCACTGCAGCAGTTGCATAGATATAGAAATCGAAGAATTCGATGGTTGTACCAACCAAACTCGCCATAAGTACACGAGCTTTTGAATTTGTTGGAACTTCAATTGTAGATGTTGATGACGCCATGATAGACCTTACACTTTGAAAAAGTAAAAAATAGTTCTCAAGCGTAATCTTTTTAAAAAAGGCGTAATTTCTTAAAAAAACAACGGGATCAATCCTATTTCACACATTCAGGGTCACTGAATTTTGAGTGGCAAAGGATTAAATGACGTAAAGATAGATGGATAGGAATTGTGATCCTGCCCCAATCAATACAAAAATATGCCAAATTGCATGCGTGTATCTTACTCTTTTTAGGGCATAAAACAATGCACCAATCGTATAAGCTAAGCCACCAATTACTAATAATTTTAATGCATCTGGTTTTAAAAAGCGTTGCATATCATCAATTACAAGCACAGCGAACCAACCCATGACCAAATAAGCAATGAGAGAAATCTTTTGAAAACGATGAATGAAAATTAACTTGAATAGTGTCCCAATTGCAGCAATGACCCACAAGGCAATCAGGAGGTAATGTGCTTTGGCTGTTGGCAGAGCAATCGCTAGAAAAGGTGTATAGGTGCCTGCAATTAAATAATAAATAGCGGTATGATCTAGTTTTTTATACCAAGCTCGTTTTTGTTCATCTTGACAAAAGTGGTAAACAGCAGAACTTGAAAAGAGCAAAATCATGCTCAGACCATAAACAATTAGCCCAAAATACTGCCATGCAGGTAAATAACTACCCTTCATCAGCATACAGCAAGTCGCAATGAGTGCAAGAATAGCACCCAAGGCATGACTGAGCCCATTGATACGTTCTTCAACAGGATCATATGTTTGTAGGGGAGAGATTGAAGTATTCATTGCTTTTATTTTCTTAAAAATACATATGTATAGTAATGTAATTTTACCTTTTAGGTAAGACGTTTTAAAATCACGGTATATCTCCTTTAGGTTTTTGTTATGTCCGATGTGGCTTTATTTTCAGTTCAAGAACAACAATTGCTCGATGCCTTTCAGCAAGCAATTGATTCAAAAAGCTTTGATCGTCTAATTCTAAGCCAATACAAAGGAGAATTAGAGCATTTAGAGAAAATCACTGTTCGTACTATTCTTCTGCAAAATGATACGGTGCTCAATGTATTGTATCGTTACAAGACTCAGGATGTGACTAAAAACTATTCACTTACAGAAGCATTAGCCTTAGTGAGTGAATTACTTGCACACTGTAAACAAGCGAACTTGCTGACGTATGAGCAAGAATATCAACTGAAAAAGAATAAAAAGAAAGCCATATTGAGTATGACTAAGCTAAACAATACAGTGAAAAAAGTCGATGAACAACAAGGACATGATCGTGCAAAAAATCGATTTGTCGATCAACAGAGTTACTTTTTACAGCCATTAGGTATTACCGATGCGAAAGCACAAATTATTCCGAGCATGGCACGAAAATGGAAACAGATTAATAAATTTGTTGAAATTTTTGCAGGTGCAGTAGATGCAATTTCAACGGATTCTCGTCCCTTACATGTCGTTGATTTTGGTTCAGGTAAAGGTTATTTAACTTTTGCTTTATATGATTATTTGCAAAAAAATCATCAACAACCTTTAGTTACAGGCGTTGAACTCAATGAGAAAATGGTGAACTTTTGCCAAGATGTAGCAAAGCAGTCTGAGTTTAAGCAGTTAGAGTTTTTTCAGGGCGATGTCCGTACCTTTGAACCTGAACAACTTGATGTAATGATTGCCTTACATGCGTGCGATGTTGCCACCGATTTTGCCATTCATACAGGTATTCGATTGAATGCCCAAATGATTATGTGTGCGCCGTGTTGTCATAAAGAATTACGTCCACAGCTCAAAAGTCCTGTTGTATTTCAACCAATGTTACAGTTTGGTATTCATGCGGGGCAGCAAGCAGAAATGTTGACTGATACGATTCGTGCATTATTTTTAAAAGCCTACGGCTACGATACCAAGGTCTTTGAATTTGTGGCACTCGAACATACAAGTAAAAATAAAATGATTTTAGCAACGAAGCGTAAAGGCTATACAACGCCTGATCAAGACGTTTTAGCACAGATTGACGCTTTGAAAGAAATGTATGGTATTCAACAACATTCGCTTGAATTATTGTTGAACGATATGTGGGATCAGCAGGGTATTGGTAGTAAGTGCTAATCGTTTAAGCGTGTATTTAGGTAATGATTAATTTTAAAGTTGATCATTACCTTGATTTTCAGATTGAAAATTTATTGGGCTTTAAGGTGCGGCATCTTCTTCATCTATTTGTGTATCGAGTTCTTCTTCAGGTGTACCACTAATCTGTTGCGTGATACTGCCTGGAAAGTACTGTGATGAATCCATTTCAGGGATATAAAGTTGATTCTGACGATGGATTAAAATATGCGTTGGAAATGCTTTTTTAGGGGCTTTATCTAAACTTGTCGATAGCGTATCAATTGAACGAGCCATAAACTGAGCATCACTTTCGCTACTTTTACGTTCAGGAATGTTGAGTGTATTCATATCAAAATCGGGGATTTGACACAAAATAGGAACAAGTAAGTCATTTTGTTGTTCAGCGACTTTTCCTGAAATCTTACAACTTTGATAAAAAGAATTTTGCGTTTTGAGTTGATGTTCAAAAGCAGGTTTAATCACTTTGAAATCACTTACGCCAAATTGTTCTTCTAAAGTTGCAAACATACTCGCTGTTGGGGAAGCAAAGGTAGATAAACTCTGTTGATTCTCTTTGCGAATATCTGCTTCAGATACATTTTGGATTAAAGCGGTCATTTTGATTTGTGCATCTGGTTTGTTTAGATGTGTAGTCGCAAACATTTGAATCATGGCATTACTTAGCGCAATAGCACGAGGTTCATCAACTTTCTGTGCAGATGCAATTCCTGAGCTAAGGATAGTGCTGAGGATGAATGTATATTTTAATGTTTTAAATTTCATATTTTGAGTTAGGTCTATGTAAAAGTATGATGTAGTTCGTACTTAAATTAACACTAATTTAAAAATTATGGTGGCTTTACAGATATTTATTGTTTTTGAAATTGTAGAGTATTTAGCAAATACAGAGGAAAAATGTGTATATGAAAGGATTAAATATTCAACATGCAGATTGGGCTGTTGTAGAGCAAGATGCACGTCATATTCGTACAGCTGTATTTATTGAAGAACAAGGTATTGCAGCAGAAGATGAATGGGATGATCAAGATGCAATCGCGTTGCATTTCATGGTTTATGACGAGCAAAAGGCGATTGCAACAGCACGGTTATTGTTAAATCACAGTGTGGGTCGAGTTGCAGTTTTAAGCCAATATCGTGGTCAAAGCGTTGGTCGAATACTGATGCAACAGATTATTTTTCAGGCAAAAATTGAACAACGTCCATTATTAAAACTGTCCGCTCAGGTTCATGCAATTCATTTTTATGAAAGTTTAGGTTTTTCTGTACAGGGCAGTGAGTATTTAGATTGTGGTATTCCACATGTTGATATGGCTATGATGCTTGATACTTCTACTTGATTTAGTTCAATCACTTTGAGTTGTACGATATATAAATAAAAAAGACCTATAGCATGCTATAGGTCTTTTTTATTTTGATCTGCGATAAGCGTAATCAAATCATTTTTTATGTTATTAATGTGCATGTTCAGATGAAGATTCTGTATGGTTCATCTGTTTCATTTCTTCATCAGACATGGCTTTACCATTGTGTTGATGTTCTGTAGACGCTTGATTATGAGGCTGAGTTTGATTTTGCTTGCTTGGCATATAATCAGGTTCATTACTCATTGCCATATAAAAAATGCCTAGAAAAAACACGCTGAGAACAGCGGCAATGAATAAACCTTTCCAACCTTTTTTTTCGTTGGCAATTTCTTGAGACTTAATGGCATCTGACATGGGAGTATTCCAGATAAAAAGGATAAGAACTAAGTAATGTTATAACATGAAAAGTACAATATTCAGACCAAAAAAATGTAAAAACTATGATTTATTGAAGGATACTTTTAGCTTAAATATGCATTAGATTCTTATATTTTTAATCTTGTGAATCAGTATGATTCATCAGCAGTAATTTGAGTGAAATGATGGTTCAAAGCTAGCGGATACAATTTTATATCGCCTTTTTTATGGTGAATCAAATTTTTTAGATGTATTTTTTAGAGATAAAAAAAGGGATTGCGAACAATCCCTTTTTGTTGATTAAAAATCAAAATAAGTTAGCTGATTTTACCTTGAGTAACAGAATCTTTTAATTTCTGTGGTGCTTTAAAACGCTCACCATATTTTGCTTCAAGTGTATTGGCACGTAGTAATGCTTTTTCTAAACCATATTGATTTAAGAATTGAATTGCACCACCTGTCCACGGCGCAAAACCAATGCCGAAGATTGAACCAATATTGGCATCAACCACAGATTCAAGTACATTTTCTTCATAGCAACGCAAAGTATCTAAAGACTGAACAAAGAGGAAACGATCAATCATTTCTTGTTCAGAAATATCCACTTCTTTCGACCAATGGCTCAAACCATCCCAAAGATATTTTTTAGCACTTTCAGGATATTCATAGAAACCAGCACCAGCAGCTTTACCTTTACGGTTAAACTCGTGAATCATGTGTTTTAATACATCTTCGGCAGGCGAGTGCGGTAAGTCTTTACCTTCAGCTTGCAATGCCTTACGCGTTTCATTGGTCACATGTTCAGACAGAGTCAATGCAACTTCATCTTGAATTGCCAATGGACCAACTGGCATACCCGCTTTAAGCGCTGCCATTTCAATACGTGCAGGGTGTACACCTTCTGCAAGTAAACGCAAGCCTTCATTGACGAAAGTACCAAATACACGGCTTGTAAAGAAGCCACGGCTATCATTCACCACGATTGGCGTTTTACCAATTTGCTGAACATAGTCATATGCTTTTGCCAAAGTTTCCGCAGACGTATTTTGACCTTTAATGATTTCAACCAACGGCATTTTGTCGACTGGGCTAAAGAAATGAAGACCAATGAAGTTTGCTTCATTTCTAGAAGCTTTTGCTAAACCTGTAATTGGCAATGTTGATGTATTTGATGCAAACACACCACCATCCGTAAGGTAATGTTCAGCTTCTTGTGTTACTTTTGCTTTAAGTTCTTGATTTTCAAATACAGCTTCAATAATCAAATCACAGCCTTTTAAATCTTCAGCATTTGCTGTCGCTGTAATTAAACTCAAAACTTGATCACGTTTTTCAGCTGTCATGCGACCTTGTGAAACACGTTTATCGAGAAGTTTTTGGCTATAAGCTTTACCTTTATCGGCATTTTCTTGAGAAACATCTTTTAGGATAACAGCAATACCTTTGGTCGCAGTTGAGTAGGAAATACCTGCACCCATCATACCTGCACCAAGTACACCAACTTTCGTTGCTTGCCATTTTGCAATATCTTTAGGGCGGCTCGCACCTGCTTTAATGGCATTTAGACCGTGCCAGAATGTACCGATCATATTTTTCGCCACTTGACCTGTCGCAAGGTAAGTGAAATAACGTGATTCGATCGTCAGTGCTGTATCAACATCGACCTGAGCGCCTTCAACTGCAGCAGACATAATTGCTTCAGGCGCAGGATAACAACCCTTCGTTTTATCACGCAGCATTGCAGGTGCAATCGCAAGAACTTGCGCAACAGCAGGAGTTTTAGGATCACCACCTGGAATTTTATAGCCCTTTACATCAAAAGGTTGTTGTGACTTTGGATTGGCTTTGACCCAAGCAATCGCTTTATCCATCAGCTCTTCAATAGTTTCAGCTGTGTCTTGAATTAAACCTAAAGATTTAGCTTTATCTACACCAAACTGCTTACCCTCCATGAGGAATGGAAATGCATTTTGTAAGCCTAAAAGGCGAACCATACGCACAATACCACCACCACCGGGAAGTAAACCTAAAGTCACTTCAGGTAAACCGAATTTTGCTTTTGGATCATTGAGTGCGATACGTGCGTGGCAACCTAAAGCAATTTCCCAACCACCGCCAAGCGCCGTGCCATTTAAAGCAGCGACGACTGGAAGACCTAAAGTTTCAATATAACGAAACTCTGCTTTCATCTTTTGAATCATTTCAAAAAATGGTGTTGCATCTTCAGGGCGAGCTTGAATCAGCTCGTCTAAGTCACCACCTGCAAAGAAGGTTTTTTTCGCTGAACGGAAAATGATACCTGTCATATCTGTTTCAGATTTAAGCTTTGAAACAATATTTTCTAAAGCGACACGAAAGTCACTATTCATGGTGTTTGCAGATTGATTTGGCGAATCTAGTGTAAGGATAACAATACCATCCGCATTTTTTTCATATTGAATTGCGCTCATTATTATTCTCCTTATACCAACTCAATAATGGTCGCAATACCCATGCCACCACCTACACACAATGTTGCTAAACCACGTTTTTTGCCTTGACGTTCTAATTCATCAAGCAGTGTGCCCAAAATCATTGCACCTGTCGCACCGAGTGGGTGACCCATCGCAATAGAACCACCATTCACATTGACTTTTTCCATAGGAACTTTCAATTCATTGATAAAGCGCATCACAACAGATGCAAAAGCTTCATTCACTTCAAATAAGTCAATATCGTCAATGGTTAAGCCTGCTTTTGCCAAAGCTTTACGTGCAGCAGGTGCAGGACCTGTAAGCATGATTGTTGGGTCTGTACCCACAAGTGCAGTTGCAAGAACTTTAGCACGAGGTTTTAAACCTTGTTCTTTCACTGCTTTTTCAGAAGCGAGTAATACCACAGCAGCACCATCGACAATACCTGATGAGTTTCCTGCATGATGTACATGGTTAATTTTTTGTGCTTCAGGATATTGTTGAAGAGCAATTGCATCAAAGCCCATACCACCCATCATTTCAAAGCTTGCATTAAGTTTTGCCAAGCCTTCAGCCGTTGTTTGTGGCTTGATAAACTCATCTTTATCTAAGATTAATACACCAGCTTTGTCTTTTACAGGCACAACAGATTTATCAAAACGTCCTGCAGCTTGTGCAGCAGCAGCTTTTTGTTGAGAGTTTGCCGCAAAACTATCAACATCTGAACGGCTATAACCATCTAAAGTGGCAATCAGATCGGCACCAATACCTTGTGGAACAAAATGTGATTTTAAATTTGTTTCAGGGTCAAGCGCCCAAGGTCCACCATCTGAACCCATTGGAATACGTGACATTGATTCTACGCCACCTGCAACGACAACATCTTCCCAACCTGAACGAACTTTTTGCGCTGCCATATTGACAGCTTCTAAACCCGATGCACAGAAGCGATTAATCTGAACACCTGCAACATCATTGTTCCAACCTGCCGCAATCGCTGCAGTTTTGGCAATATCACCACCTTGATCGGCAATAGGGGTCACGCAACCGAGTACGATGTCATCAACTTTAGAGGTGTCTAAATTGTGGCGATCTTTGAGTTCGTTGAGTAATGTGGTGAGTAATGTAATCGGTTTCACTTCATAGAGTGAACCATCTTTTTTCCCTTTTCCGCGTGGTGTGCGAATGGCATCAATGATGTAAGCCTCGCTCATAGCTGTTCCTTTGTATATGACTTTAAAATTGTTATGTGTTTCGAGTGTACTAAATAAAGTACAGAGTGCAATGACGAGAATGGGAAAGTCTGATGATATTTTTGGTCAATAGAATGAATTCAATTTGAAACTCCATGAATGGAACTAAAGTTTTTATTTTTGAAAAGCGTGACAATTAAACTGTAATAATTAATTGCTACAGTCGGTATAACAGTCGGGAGTGGTAAATATGATTATTGATTTAAAAGAGCTTAATAAGCGAATTAAAGATTTTAGAGAGAATGCAGAACCACAAAAATTAATTTTGGGTTATAAAACGTATTCTAAACTCATGAAAGAAGATAGTTTTGTTGATATGTTAAGTAAAGACGTTCGAGATCCAATGATTCGGTATTATAATGAGATCAAAATTAAGCTTGTGACAGAAAAGCATTTCTTTGAAATTGAATAAAAATTTAAGAATGTTTAACTTTTTTAGGAATTGAAAATCTATTTTAAGAAGATTGGTAATTGATTATGACTGAATAAAATAATGATATGGTGAGGTGCTCTATGTGTGAGTGGGTGATAGTCAGTGATAAAATTTAAAACAATGATAGACTTTAACCACAAGACTGTTTTTATCCCTGTGATACTTTTACTTTTGTTATTGATTCTTTTTCAGTTGATCATACGACCTGTATATACATATATTGTTTTGCCAAAGTACGCTTTATTTAAAGCGGAAGATCCAAATAATATTATTGAGGGTTGTGCCTATTATTCAGGTAAATATAAGACAAAATATGGTGAAATCTATGAATATCATGTAGATGATTTAAATTTGACAAGTCATTCAGGGTTAACAATCGACTTCCCGTTTAGAGCTAAGCGTGGAAAGTTTGTTAATTTTTTGGAATTACAAAGAAATGAATGTATTAAAGTGAAATACATCACTATTAATTATTTATTTTTTAAAAGAAATTATATCTATGATGTATTTTATTAAAGTACATCATAGACCATTTTATTTTTTAGAAAATTTCTGAATATCCGCCAATACTTGCCCTGCATGGGTTTGTGTATTGACACTGCTGTAGTGATAAACAATAGTGCCTTGTGGATCGATAAGGAATGTTTCACGTTTGGCAATTTTGGTAATACCTAAATTACGCACAACACCAAACTGCGTTGCCAATTGGTGATTCTGATCAGCAAGAATTGGGAAATTTAGCCCTAGCTTTTCAGAAAATTTTTGATGTGATTTGACATCATCTAAGCTAACACCAAAAACTACGGCATTGTTTTTAATAAATTGCGGATAAAGTGCTTTAAATTCATTGGCTTCTTGGGTACAGCCAGGTGAATTGTCTTTAGGATAAAAATATAAGACAACCCATTTGCCTTTGTATTGCTTTAACTCATGCCATTTAGAGTTTTGGTCTTGCAGTTTAAAAGCGGGTGCAGGTTTTCCAACCCATTGTTTTTGTTGATTTGATGGATCTGATAAAATTGAAGTCTCTGCTTGAGCTGTACTATTGAACCCGAAAATGAGTAGGGTGGAAAGTAGACTGATATGACATATTTTTGATGACTTTATTTGTTGATTTGACATATGGTTACTTCCCTCAATGAGTACAATTTTATCTTAGCAATTTTTTCAAAATCTTGTGAGTGAATAATGTTATTGATATTGATTTGCAATGAATAATTGTTTAAGAACTCGATATACTCATTACAAACACACTTTTAAATTGGATCTATCTTGCAAAATATTTTACTCATTACAGGTTGGGGCGGTGGAACAAAATTGTTGGCATCACTTAAACAGGCTTTAGAAGCTAAAGGTCATACCGTTGAGTTGATCAATATTTTTAATGCTTTAGATGAGCATATTTTGCAAGAACAAGTAGAAAAAGCCAAAGATTTTGATGTAATTATAGGTTGGTCATTGGGTGGGCAACTTGCAACACTCTTGGTTGATCAAATTTCAAAACAATTTCAGCAGCAAAAAACTTTGATTACGTTAGCATCGAATCCTTCTTTTGTACAAAATGAAGAATGGCATACGGCAATGGATCAACTGACATTTCAGAACTTTACACAGTCTTTTGAACATGATGCCATTGCGACATTACGTAAATTTGGCTTTATGGTTTGTCAGGGTACAGCAACCCATAAGCAAGACTTTGTCACTTTACAAGGTTTGATACAGCCACAGAATTTAGATATTTTACAACAAGGTTTGAATTGTTTGGAGCAGCTTAATACTGTGAGTATCTTGAAAAATTATATAGGTCATCAATATCATTTGTTTGCTAAACAAGATTTTTTAGTTAGTTACAAAGTTGTAGAGAATCTTCAAAATTTCAATGCAAAGTTTTTAGCGGTTGAGTTAGTAAGTGGCTCACATGGCTTTCCTATTTTTCAATTTGAAAGTATAACTGACAAAATCTGCCAATATTTACAAAAAATAAATCAAACATCCTGATAAGTGGCAAATCTCGCAATTTATTTTTAATTCATGCAGGTTTAAGATCAGTGAATTAAATTTTTTGCTGTAGATGTTGCACATGGAGTTAAGGATGACCGATTCATTGACTAATTCATTAACCGAATTAGATGATCAAGCTTTTGATCAACAACATATTTGGCATCCTTATACTTCGATGACACATCCATTACCGACTTTTAAGGTGAAAAGGGCACAAGGAGCAATCATTGAACTTGAAGATGGTCGTCAACTCATTGATGGGATGTCATCTTGGTGGTGTGCGATTCACGGTTATAACCATCCTGAGCTAAATCAGGCGGTGACTGATCAACTACAAAATATGTCACATATCATGTTTGGTGGTTTTACCCATGATCCTGCGATTCAACTGGGAAAATTACTGCTTAAAATCACTCCGCCAAGTTTAGATAAAATTTTCTTTGCTGACTCGGGTTCAGTCGCTGTCGAAGTGGCTTTGAAAATGGCAGTGCAGTTTTGGCATGCTCAAGGCAAGGTTATTAAAAACAATTTTGTCACGCCACGTTCGGGCTACCACGGAGATACATGGAATGCCATGTCGGTTTGTGATCCTGTTACGGGGATGCATCAAATTTTTGGTTCAAGTTTGCCGAATCGGATTTTTGTACCAGCACCACAGGTGGGTTTTGATGAAGAATGGAATCAGGATGACATAGCTGAACTTGAGAAAACCTTAGCAGAACAGCATGAACACATTGCAGGTTTAATTTTAGAACCGATTGTTCAGGGGGCAGGAGGAATGCGTTTCTACCATCCTGAATATTTACGCCAAGCTAAATTGTTGTGTGAAAAATACAATATCCTATTGATTTTTGATGAAATTGCTACAGGTTTTGGGCGTACAGGAAAACTTTTTGCATGCGAGTGGGCAGGTGTCGAACCTGATATTATGTGTATAGGCAAAGGTTTGACGGGCGGTTACATGACCTTATCTGCGACATTAACCACCAAGAAAGTCGCTGAAACCATCAGTCAAGGCGAAGCAGGCGTGTTTATGCATGGTCCAACTTTTATGGCAAATCCGCTTGCATGTGCGGTGGCTGTAAAAAGCACAGAATTACTGATTTCACAAGATTGGCAAGCCAATATAGGGCGCATCCAAAAACAATTAAGTAAAAATTTACAGCCACTTGAACAGCTTGATCATGTGCTTGATGTGCGTGTTTTAGGCGCAATAGGTGTAGTCGAATTGACCTTTAATGTTGATATGAAAATCCTTCAACAAGAGTTTGTACGCCGTGGTATTTGGATTCGTCCATTTGGAAAATTGGTGTATGTGATGCCTCCTTACATTATCTCTGAGCAAGAATTAAAAATTTTGTTGGAACAAATGGTTGAAGTTGTTGAAACCATGACTCCAAATCAGGAGTATGTCGCATGAGCCATTTGCTTGAGCATTTTTCAGCCCAGCTTGATGACCTAAAACAACAAGGCAATTTACGTCAATTTACGTCCAATATTCAGCAAGATCGCTACATCACCATTCAGCATAAAAAAATGTTGAATCTCGCATCGAATGACTATTTAGGTTTAGCATCCGATATTGAGCTTCGTGAACAGTTTTTTGATGAAACACCAAATGCCCAGCGTTGGATGAGTTCATCATCTTCCCGTTTATTGACAGGAAATTTCGCAGAGTATGAACAGCTTGAAGCGAGTTTAAGTCAGGCTTTTCATGGTCGTTCTGCACTATTATTTAACAGTGGCTATCACATGAATATTGGAGTTTTACCTGCATTATCTGACAGTAAAACGCTGATTCTTGCCGATAAACTGATTCATGCCAGTATGATAGATGGGATTCGTTTATCGACTGCGAAATATGTGCGTTATCGTCATAATGATCTCGGACATTTGACAGAGCTTTTACAAAAATATCATGCAGATGAACTCTTCGAACGCATTATTATCGTCACAGAATCCATTTTTAGCATGGATGGTGATGAAACCGATTTAGCTGAATTGGTTCGAATTAAAAAGCAATTTTCAAAAGTTATGCTGTATGTCGATGAGGCGCATGCGATTGGTGTTCGTGGTGAGCAAGGTTTGGGCTGTGCTGAACAATATGGCGTAGTCGATAATATTGATTTTTTAGTCGGAACTTTTGGTAAGGCGATGGCCTCGATTGGTGGCTATTTGATTTGTCATTCGATTATTCGAGATTATTTAATAAATTCGATGCGTCCTCTTATTTTTAGTACTGCACAACCGCCCATTTGTATGGCTTGGACAGATTTTATTTTTAAAAAAGTGCTGAATCTAAATGCTCAGCGTCAGCATTTACAACAGATCAGCCAAACTTTACAGCAAGCTGTGATTTCCAAAGGTTTTGATTGCCCATCAACTTCACATATTGTGCCTGTTATTATTGGTGAGTCGACAAAAACTGTAGAGAAAGCAAAGGCTTTACAAGATGCAGGTTTTTACATCATGCCTGTGCGTCCACCGACTGTGCCACAACATAGTTCACGATTACGTATTTCATTGACTGCACAAATTTCCGATGTTGAAATTGCTCAGCTTGCACAATTGTTGTGAGCTGATGGTGATGGATCGCGTGAATAAAAAATCTGAAATAAATAAATCACATGTGGCTTTGCGTTTTGCACAAGCAGGGCAAAGCTATTCAGGACATGCCGTTGTACAAAAACAGATTGCACAGCATTTATTTGAATTAATAGGTGAATATTGTCCTAATTTATTATCTCATTTATCGCTCAATATTTTTGAAATAGGGTGTGGTTCGGGTAATTTAAGCCATTTATTGATGGAAAATTTACAGTTTAAAAAACTGATTTTAAATGATCTCTATTCTGAAATTCAGCAACATTTTCTAGCCAATGCCAAGATAGAATATCTGATTGGCGATATTGAACAGCTGGAGTTTCCAGAAGATTTAAATTTGATTGCTTCGAGTTCAGCTTTGCAATGGGTGACAAATTTAGAAGCTATTTTCAAAAAAGGTTTTTTAACTTTAAATCATCAGGCATATTTTTGCTTTTCAACCTTTGGACAGCGAAACCTAGAAGAAATTAAAACCTTAACAGGGCAGGGTTTAGATTATTTATCTGTTAAAAATATTCAGCGTTTACTTGAAAAAAATGGTTTTGAAATTTTGCATATTTCAGAGCAAATTGCGCATTTAAACTTTGACCATCCGAAACACGTTTTACAACATTTAAAAGTCACAGGTGTAACGGCAACCGCGTCTAATTTTCGTTGGACGAAACAAACACTTGCAGATTTTTATCAAGATTATCAAAAATTTTCATTCAGTGATGAGTTAGGTCAACAGCAGTATCTGTTGACTTATCATCCGATTTATTGCATCGCACGGAGAATGCCATGACAGGTTCAGTTTACTTTATTAGTGGTATTGACACAGGCATTGGTAAAACTTACACGACAGGCTATTTGGCAAAATTGTGGAATGCGCAAGGCAAAAAAACCATCACGCAAAAACTAATTCAAACGGGCAATGTTGATATTTCAGAAGACATTGAACAGCATCGTGAAATTATGGGTATGGGGTGGTTTCCTGAAGATGAAATGAAGCTGACTATGCCTGAGATTTTCACTTATCCTGCATCGCCACATTTAGCGACCAAAATTGATGGTCGTGAAATAGATTTTCAAAAAATAGAAAATGCCACTGCACAACTCGCTGAAAAATATGAAATCGTTTTGCTTGAGGGAGCAGGTGGTTTAATGGTTCCATTGACGACCGATTTATTGACTATTGATTATGTGGCTGAGAAAAAACATCCTATCATTTTTGTGACTTCAGGGCGTTTGGGCAGTATTAACCATACTATTTTAAGTCTGGAAGCCATTAAAAATCGTGATTTAGAGCTGTATGCTGTTGCCTATAATCTTAAAGATGAATCACAAGATGAACTCATTTCTAAAGACACGGCAGAGTATTTAAAAGGATATTTGGCGAAACATTTTCCGAACAGTCTATGGATTGATATTCCTGTAATTTGAAGATGAATATACGATAAATAAGAACTTAAGAATGGTACGGATTTATTATCATCTAAATCAATTGGCAGGGAATGCTTTAAGCAGTCGAGTGATTGATCTTAAAAAGTTCGATGAGTTATTTGAACAAACTGAACAAAATCTATTTGAAATTTTTGTTGCTGAACCTGTTGGATTTTTTAAGAAACTTTTGGGTCAGTCCTCTGCTAAATCACAATTTAGATTTGTTCATTTAAGCCGAGATGGTTTTCCTTATAGCACTTCGGAAGGCGATTTTTACTTACCTGTGGCTTTGATTTTCTATGATAATGATGATGCAAATTTTCCAAGCGAATTCTATTTTATTGCCAAAATTGAAGCACAATTAGAATTACGAAAATGTCAGGCTGGAAAAGATGTTAAATGGTATCAAATCCCTGCTTTACATGAAGCGGTGACTGATTCCGCAACCATTCAGAAAATAGAACAGTCCTTTTTTGCACTGAGGCAAGAAGTTGAGCGAGTTTATAAATCAAAGCCTGATCCAAATCATGAAGTTATTGAGTCTGAAGACCATGGTGAGCTTGATAACTTAGAGCCTGAACAGAAAAATGCGTATTTAAAACTAGTAGATATTGCACTACAGAATCATTTTAAAAGAGTAGTTGTCATTGAGCACATTCAGCAACTCAAACAAACTGATGAAGAAGGTTTTTTTAGTCCACTTGATGAGTTAATTGAGTATTTATGGCAAGAAAACATCCGATTATTTGTCAATATGGATTGGAAGCAAGAAGCTACAGATTTACAGTGGCATTTAGAATATATTTTAAAGGATAATTGGCAGATTGAAACGCAATTGCCTGATGCAAATACGCAGTTTGGTCAGGATGCGACCGTATCAAATGACGGTGTATTTACGGTTTATAATCAGGGTTTATTGCCTCACGGATTGACCATTGGGCAAATAGACACAGATTCAGATGCTTATGTATTTTTAGTTCATCGTGTGCAGGATACGGACATAGTAAGAAAGCACGTTGAGAAAATTGGCTATCAGTATTTATAATTCAATGCTTTGAATGAAATGTGATGGATAAAGTGATGAACGCACCTACCATGAATGATGATACGATGAAAGATAGTCATTTTTTAACTCAGGCAGTTGAACTTGCCAAAGCCAATGTGGAACAGGGTGGTCGTCCATTTGGCGCGCTGATTGTCAAAAATGGTGAAGTTGTCAGTACAGGTGTGAATCAAATTTTGACGACAGGTGATCCGACTTCACATGCGGAATTGAATGCATTACGTCAGGCAGCACTAAAATTGCAAAGTACTTTACTGAAAGATTGTGTTGTTTATGCGAGTGGGCAACCATGTCCCATGTGTTTGGCTGCGATGCGAATGTCTGGTATTGAAAAAATTATTTATGCTTTTAGCAATGTAGATGCTGAACCATATGGTTTATCGACAGCAAGTATTGCTGAAAAGTTACGCTTAGACCCACACGTGCAAGAGGGTTTAAGCTTTACTCAGTTAAAGTCTAGTTCAGATACCGATTTATATGCATTTTGGAAACAGAATCAATCAGTTTAAAATATTGGGTAATATGAAAATTTAAAAGACAGCTTTTACTCGGCTGTCTTTGGTAAATTTGAAATATATTTCCGATGGATGCTCATGAGAATAGGCACCAATAAAAAGTGTAATAAAAATGTAAAAAGCATGACCACAATAAAAGCGCCCCAATGACTTGAGGCATGCATTGCACCTAAAAAAGCCAATGCAGTCATTAGTGTAGGAATAATAGTTGCAAGTAAGTAACTGCTGTATGGGTGCTTAATGCAAAAATCAAAACTAAATAATAATGCGTAATTGATACAGACAAAAGCATATACTGCAATGCAGAAAAGTACACCATCTGTAGGATAATTATACTCTTGTTGAAGCATACCGCGCGACTCAAGATAGCTTGAAATATATTGTCCTTGCCAAGCCATATACGCACTTGCTAAAAGCCAAATAATGAGCAAAATGAGATAAATAAAATACTTATGTTTCATATTTAAAAATTAATTTTTATATTTTGAAGTGAATCGAAATTTTTTCATATAAAAAGTAATTAGACAATAACGACATGATGAATGCAATAGTTTTAAGTATGACTTTTAGTTTCCAAGATGCGGATATAATGAGTATGAAAAAGAAAAATAGCGTAAATGAACCTTCTTTTTGACTTTTATTACTTTATTCAAGGTATAAATAGAATTGCGATAAACAACAAAATACATTCAAAGTAAATGAAGCAGATTCGTTGTGATGAAAAAATCAAGCGCAAGATAAGAATACGTTAAAGAACATAATGAGGGATAATTTGAATCGGATATTGATACAGCGTGGAGGTTGGGTTTTATTGGGAAGTGCATTGTTCGTTGGCGCTTTACCCACAGTTGCTCAAAGTTCTGCCGATCCTAATAAAGTTTTACGTTATGTTTTTCCAGTGGCGGAAACAGGTTTTGATCCTGCTGGAACACAGGATTTATATTCTGCACATGTACATAATTCAATTTTTGAAGGGTTGTATACCTATGACTACTTGGCATCACCATTAAAGTTAGTCCCTCGTACTGCGGTTGCATTGCCTGATGTGAGTCAAGATGGTCTGACCTATACCTTTAAAATTCAAAAAGGCATTTATTTCGCAAAAGATGCTGCATTTAAAGGTAAAGCACGAGAATTGACAGCAGAAGATTATGTATATTCTTATAAGCGTTTACTTGATCCAGCGTTACGTTCACCGAACAGTTGGTTGTTTGATGGTAAATTTTTAGGCATGGATAAAGTACTCGAACAAGCCAAAAAAACAGGTAAGTTTAACTATGATCTGCCTGTGACAGGCTTATCCGCTCCTGATCGTTATACGCTTGTGATTAAACTGATTCAGCCCGATCAAAACTTTCCGATGCTGCTTGCCCATCAACCTGCAGGTGCAGTGGCTCGTGAAGTGATTGAATATTATCGAGATCAATCAGGCTTTGCCATGAAAAATCCTGTAGGAACGGGGCCATACGTACTTGCAAAATGGGTGCCCGGTTCACGGATTATTTTAAAAGCCAATCCTGATTTTCGAGGTTTTATTTGGGATTTTAAAGCCTCAAGTCCTGAAGATCAGAAAATCGTTAATGTAATGAAAGGCAAAAAAATGCCTCAAATTGGCGTTATAGATATTCAAGTCATGGAAGAAGAGCAATCACGATGGTTGTCATTTAGTAAAAATGAAACAGACCTCTTTGTCTTGGGGGGAGATCTAACAGCACAAGCCATTGAAAATGGTCAGTTAAAACCTGAATTGGTAAAAAAAGGCATACAACTTTCACGGATTGCCGACCCATCCATTGATTATCATTATTGGAATATGCAAAACCCAGTCGTAGGTGGTTTGAGCACAGAAAAAATTGCGTTACGCCGTGCAATGGCAATGGCATATTCTGCGGATAATCAAATCAAAATCTTATCTAAGGGCGATGCAAAAAAACTGCAATATCCGATTCCTAATGGTGTTGTAGGCTATGATCCAAATTATAGAAGCAGTATTCCTTATTCGCCTAAAGCCGCCAATTTATTGCTCGATCGCTATCACTATAAAGTTGGTGCAGATGGGTGGCGTACATTGCCTAATGGAAAGCCCTTAGTGATAGAAATGACCATTGGAAATACCGCACGAAGTCAGCAAGGGGCTGAGTTTTGGAAAAGAACTTTGGATGGTATTAAGATTAAAATGACCACTAAAGCGATGCCTTTTGCTGAAGGGATTAAAGCTGAAAAACAGTGTAAAACCATGTTCAAAGCATCTGCATGGATTGCAGATTATCCTGATGCCGACAATTTTATGCAGTTGTTTTATGGCAAGAACATTCATGCCACCAACAATGGCTGCATGAAAATTCCTGAATATGATCGTTTATATGAACAGACACAAAAAATGCGTCCAAGTCCTGAGCGTGATGCCTTATATCGGAAAATGGCACGTATTATGGAAGTTTATATGCCTGTGCAAATGGAGTCGACACGGTATCGCAATGCTTTAGCTCAACCAAAAGTGATTGGGTTTAAAAAGCATCCGATTATTCCATCAGAATGGATGTACTTTGACCTGAAAAAATAACTGATACTCATGATTTAGATTTTTATTATGAATATTGAATTGTATGTATTTTCAAATGAGAAATTGCAAAAATAAAGGCTTAGAGAAAAGATGAAAAAATTTAAACTCACCACCTTGTGTATGTTAACAATGGGTATAGGTCAAATAACTTTTGCTGAGCAACAACGTGCAACTTTACCTCAGTTAGATGCAAAAACAATTACGACACAATGTGATGCTCAAATTGCCACTGTAAAAGTAAAATTAGCGGCATTTGCAAAAATGCCACTTCAAAATAATGCATTGGCACGGTGGGATCAAATTTTTGCTGAATTTGAAGATTTTATTGGCCCTGTTAGTTTTTATAGCAATGTCAATCCGAGTGCGGAAGTGCGTCAAGCCGCAGATGATTGTGAAGTGAAAATTAATCAGTATCAAACTGAAATTTATCAAGATGCTGCGCTTTATCAACAAATCAAAAAAATTAAAACAAGTAATGATATTGATGCTAAATATCGGCAAGACATTTTAAATGATTTTGAAGATATGGGAATTCAACTTTCTAAAGATCAACAGGCTCGTTTAAAAATTATTTTGGATAATTTGACCAAGATTGAGCAAGAATTCGCGCGGAATATTCGTGATAATCCTGAAAAAGTTGAATTTTCTGCAGATGAGTTAAGGGGTTTACCGAACAGTTATATTGCTAATTTAAAGAAAAATGAACAGGGTCAGTATTTACTAGGTTTTGATTATCCTGAATATTTGCCATTTATGCAGCTTGCTGACAGTGATGATGCTCGGAAGCGTTATCAAATTGCTTATACACGCCGTGGAACAGAAAAAAATTTAGTGCTATTAAAACAAGCCATAGATTTACGTTATGAGCTTGCACAATTATTCGGTTATAAAAGTTATGCCGATTGGAAACTAAAAAATCGCATGGCGCAGAATCCTGAAACGGTGAATCAATTTTTAAATGAAGTACATAATATTGTTACTACTCTAGAGAAAAAAGAAGTACAAACCTTACGTGAGTTTAAAGCGAAAACACTTAATATTTCTGTTGAAAAAGCAGAGATTAATCGTTGGAGTGAAGGTTATTGGAGTGAGAAATTACGGCAAGAAAAGTATCAAATTGATCAAGAAAAATTACGTGAATATTTCCCGACACAGGCATCACAAGATTGGTTATTTGCAATTTCATCCAACCTGTATGGTATTGAATTTAAACCTGTCAAAGTTGAAACTTGGCAAAATGAAGTTGAATATTATGATGTAACAGACAAAAAAACTGGTCAGCTCTTAGGTGGTTTATATTTAGATAAATTTCCTCGTGAAGGTAAGTATGGTCATGCAGCTGTATGGGGAGTGCGAGGAGGAAGTACGCTGACGGATCGTAAACCGATTTCAGCACTCGTCACTAATTTTAATCGTAAAGGTTTAAATAGTGATGAGTTGGAAACATTTGTCCATGAGTTCGGTCATGCATTACATGGCATATTGTCCAATACGCGCTATGCTTCACAGTCAGGAACATCGGTAGAGCGCGATTTTGTTGAGGCACCATCACAAATGTATGAAGAATGGGCACGTCGTAAAGAAACTCTTTCAACACTTGCAGATTTCTGCCAACCTGCTTGCCCTAGAGTCGATGATGCATTAATTGCCAAATTAAAAGATGTACATAATTATGGGCGTGGTTTGAAATATGCACGTCAAACATTATATGCACAGTATGATATGGCGATTCACACCGCGGATGCACTCCAAACCCAACCGCTTGAAACGTGGCAGAAATTAGAAGGTAAAACAGCCTTAGGTTATACGCCAACGACAGAATTTCCAGGGCAGTTTGGTCACATTATGGGGGGCTATCAAGTTGGGTACTATGGTTATATGTGGTCTGAGGTCATCGCTCTCGATATGCTTTCAGCTTTTGGACATAACTTAAATAATCCTGAAGTGGGTGAACTCTACCGTAAAACGATTTTGTCACAAGGCGGACAGAAAAAAGCCAAGCAGCTTGTGGTCGATTTCTTAGGGCGAGAACCTGATAACAAAGCATTCTTTCAAGAAATTACAGGTCAGCGCCATTAAACCGAATTCAACAAAAGTTATTCAAAAAAATAATACAAAGGAATGAAGAATGTTGGCATATATCATACGGCGTTTATGGCAAATGATTCCCACCATGTTGGGTGTGATTTTGCTAATTTTTTTCCTGTTCAATTGGGTCGGTGGTGACCCTGCTTATATTCTTGCAGGGAAAATGGCAAATCTTGAACAAATTGAAAATATACGTCAACAATTGGGTGTCGACCAGCCGTATTATGTACAGTTAGGCATTTTCATCAAGCAAATTATTACCTTTGATTATGGTGTGAGTTGGAGTACAGGCGAATCAGTTTCAGCGATTATTCTGACACGTTTGGGACCATCATTCACCATTATGATTCCTTTGGTCATATTACAAACCGTCATTTCAATCATTCTGGCACTTGCAGTTGCTTCGGTTCGAGGTACATTGACAGATCGTATGCTGATGATGCTGTGTACTATTGGTATGTCGATTAGTATTTTGGTTTATATCATTGTGTTCCAATACTTTTTTGCCTACAAGCTCGGTTGGTTTCCCATACAAGGTTGGGGGGGAAGCTTTAGCGAAAATTTATTGAAATATTCATTGCTTCCAATCTTGATTATGTTAGTGGTCAGTGTTGCGCCAACATTACGTTTATATCGAAGCTTTATTTTAGATGAAATAAATCAGGACTATGTTCGAACAGCACGTGCCAAAGGCGTAAGTGAGCGACGTGTCTTAGGTGTGCATGTCCTACGTAATGCATCCATTCCGATCATTACGGATGTGATGTCAAGTTTACCTGCATTGCTCATTGGTGCCTTTTTAATTGAGCGTTTCTTCGGTATTCCTGGTATTGGGCGGGAAGTGATTATTGCAGTTGAGCGTAGTGATTTTCCTGTGATTAAAGCCATTACGGTTTATGTTGCCGCTGCAACGATGATCTTTAATTTGATGGCAGACCTCATCTATAAAGTGGTTGATCCACGTGTACAGTTGAAGTAGGTGAGAATGATGCTTAATATTTTCACTAAAAAAATTAATACCTCACAACAAGATTTATCATCAGGTTTAAGGCGCTTGGCAATGCGTCGTTTAAAAGCAGATCGTATTGCGATGGCTTCATTGTTCATTGTGCTGAGTTTTTTCCTGATGTTGGTTTTATCCATGACAGGCTTGATCGCCAAAGATTGGAATAAAGAAGTAGCTGTGAGTTATGCACCACCGACATTCATAGCCATAGATCAAAAAGTTATAGATCGTTCAACAATGATTGAGCAAAGCACAGTAAACCAATCGAGCAATCAAATTGACTATTATGGCATTCAAGACCCACTTGCAGAAGATATGAGAGCTATAGATCAACAATTGGATGGTCATTTACTTGATCAGCAAAGCGAACTGAAAACCAGCTTGCCTTTTGGTGCCGATAAATGGGGACGAGATATTATATTAAAAACCATTAAAGGTGCTGAAACTTCAATTTTAGTGGGATTAATTTCCGCTTTAATTGCAGTGGTTATTGGAACATTCTTAGGTGCAATCGCTGGTTATTTTGGCGGTTGGATTGATGATCTCCTGAATTGGTTCTATAACGTTTTTACTTCGATTCCTTATTTACTTTTAGTCTTGGCAATTGCGGCTGTACTGCAACAAAAAGGCATATTATCCATTGTTCTGATTCTCGGGTTGACGGGTTGGACAGGTGTGTTTCGTCTCATCCGTGCGGAATATATGAAACATACTTCACGTGAATATATATTGGCTGCCAAAGCCATTGGCGTGAGTCATATGCGTCGTATGTTTGTGCATATTTTTCCGAATGTTAGTCATATTGCGCTTGTTCAAATGTCCATTTTGGTTGTTTCATTTATTAAGTCTGAAGTGATTCTCAGCTTCTTAGGTTTTGGTGTACCTGTGGGGGTAGTGTCTTGGGGCAGTATGCTCAATGAAGCGCAAAGTGAATTGATTTTAGGCAAATGGTGGCAGTTGGTGGCAGCATCTGTCGCGATGGCAGTTCTAGTCACAGCATTTTCAATGTTTACCGATGCATTACGTGATGCACTTGACCCGAAACTGAAGTAAGGAGCAGAAAGATGTCAGAACAAAAAGCTACACCTTCTGTGCTACTCAGCGTTGAAAATCTCTGTGTTTGTTTTAAAGGTGAAAATAAGCAACTTACTGAAACAGTCAAAGGTATTTCTTTTCAAATACCAC
Source organism: Acinetobacter sp. 1207_04 (assembly GCF_052850415.1). Lineage (NCBI taxonomy): Bacteria > Pseudomonadati > Pseudomonadota > Gammaproteobacteria > Moraxellales > Moraxellaceae > Acinetobacter > Acinetobacter sp. 1207_04. The sequence goes on from NZ_VXCQ01000013.1 coordinate 60,332, forward strand.
AAAATACAACAGTGGCATTGGTTGGTGAATCGGGTAGTGGTAAATCAGTCACAGCATTGGCAATGATGGCTTTGCTACCTGTTGGACAGTCTAAAATTTCTAAAAAAAGTAAAATCATGTTTGAAGGTAAAGACTTAATCAGTCTTTCAACTCAAGAAATGCGAGCCATATGTGGTAAAGATATTGCCATGATTTTCCAAGAACCGATGTCATCACTCAATCCTGTATTTACTGTGGGTGATCAGATTGCAGAAATCATGCGTATTCATTTGGGTTATGGGCGTAAGCAAGCCAAAAAACGTGTTTTAGAATTGCTCAAAGAAGTCGGTATTTCATCACCTGAAACGAAGATAGATGCGTATCCAAGTCAGCTTTCAGGAGGACAACAGCAGCGAGTCATGATTGCTATGGCAATCGCTTGTGAACCTAAATTACTCATTGCTGATGAGCCAACAACTGCCTTAGATGTTACGATTCAAAAGCAAATTTTGGATTTACTTGAATCTTTACGCAAACGTCGTCAAATGTCGATGCTGTTCATTACCCATGATTTGGCTTTGGTTAGTGAAATAGCAGACGAAGTGATTGTGATGCGTCATGGTGAAATTCGTGAGAAAGGCTTGGCAAAAGATGTCTTGGAATCTCCGAAAGATGCCTATACCAAGGCATTATTACTTTGTCGTCCTTCTTTATTACATCGACCTTATCGTTTACCTGTGATTAGTGATTTTCTGAAACAGCAGGATGGTCATTGGGTGGAGAGTATGACACTTTCTGAGTTGAATACAACAGATCATAAACGTGGTTTAGACGGTAGTGAAGAAATCATTCTAGATGTACATGATTTAAAAAAATCATTTTTTAACCGTAAAGGTTTTTTCGCTAAAGATGAGTTTCAAGCGGTGAAAGGAGCTTCTTTTCAACTTGCAAAGGGTAAAACTTTAGGCTTGGTGGGAGAGTCTGGTTCAGGCAAAACCACCATTGGTTTATTACTGATGCGATTGCAAGAAGCAACGAGCGGTAAAGTGTTGTTTCAAGGCAAAGATATTTTAGCGATGTCTGAAAAAGAGTTCACTCAATATCAACGTAAGATTCAAATTGTTTTTCAAAATCCTTATGCATCGCTAAATCCACGTTTTACTGTCGGACAGATTTTGATGGAGCCAATGCAGGTTCATAAAATTGGTGAAAATGATGTAGAACGTAAGCAAATGGCGTTAGATTTACTTGAGCGTGTAAGTTTACCTACGCAAGCATTTGATCGTTATCCGCACGAGTTTTCGGGGGGACAACGTCAACGTATTGCCATTGCACGTTGTTTAACTTTGAAGCCTGAAATTTTGATTTGTGATGAATCTGTATCGGCATTGGATGTTTCTGTTCAAGCACAAGTATTGAATTTATTACAAGATTTGCAGGATGAGTTTGGGTTGAGCTATATCTTTATTTCACATGATTTGGCTGTAGTGAAATATATTTCTGATCAGATTATGGTCATGAACCACGGTGAGATTGTGGAAATTGCCAATTCCGATGAGTTATACGCTTCACCAAAGCATGAATATACCAAGCGCTTAGTAAGTGCAATTTTATAAGGTGTTGTGAAAAATATTAAATTTCATTTTAACAAAAAAGAAGCCACTCATTTGAGTGGCTTCTTTTTTAAAGACCATTTAAAAATGGCGCTTTAATTTAGAACTTTTTGAAACCTTTATTTACGACAAATGGTTTTTTCTTTTCAACTTGTTGTGGTTCGCTACGTTCTTGTTGATCGAACGAAGGACGTGGTGTACGAATTTGACGTTCACTTGGAAAACGGTTGCCACGACTTTCAGTGCTACGTGCATTGAAGCTGTTACCGCGGTTTTCCGAGTTACCTGCATTAAAGCGATTGCCACGATTATCGTTATTGCCTGCATTGAAGCTATTACCACGATTTTCCGCTGAGTTATTACGCTGAGGACGATCGCCATAAGGACGCTTATCGCCACGCTGTTCAGTGCGTTGATCGCCACGTTGTTCTGTACGCTGATCTGGACGTGGTGAACGGTTGTTAAAGCGATTGTCATTATTACGGTTATCGAAACGGTTATTATCACCCATGTTACGATATTCACGTTGTTGCTGTTCAGGTTGGTTTTCACCTTCTGTATCGCGGCGTTGTTGACGTAAATAGCCACCACGACGTGCAGCTAAAGGTTTGTCTTGCATACGTTCAGTACGGCGTTTTGCCATACCATATAAGCCTGTACCCTGACGTGGTTTCAACTCAACAGCTTTTGTTAAGTTGTCGATATCATTCTTGTCCAATTCCATCCAACGACCTGTGCGCAATTCACGTGGTAAAATAACTGTACCGTAACGAGTACGAAGTAAACGGCTAACTTTCAGCCCTTGAGATTCAAAAATACGACGAACCTCACGGTTACGACCTTCTTTTACAACAACTTGATACCAACGGTTGATCCCTTCACCACCAATTTCAGAGAAAGATTCAAACTTTGCAGGACCATCATCCAAAACAACACCATTAATCATGTTGTTTTTCAGTTGCGGCGTTACTTCACCCATGACACGCACAGCATATTCACGTTCAATTTCGTTTGATGGGTGCATCAAACGGTTAGCAAGTTCACCATCATTGGTAAACATTAACAAACCTGTAGAGTTGATGTCCAAACGACCGACCATGACCCAACGATCATTGGCAATGGTTGGTAAGTTTTCAAAAACTGTTGGACGTGACTCTGGATCGCTACGTGAGCAGATTTCACCTTCTGGTTTGTAATAAATCAACACACGACGACGAATTTCATCTTCAATTTGGAACTGAACTTTACGACCATCGATGCGAAGCTCATCATTGGGTTCGATTCGTTCACCAACAGAGGCAACTTCACCATTGACGCTCACACGACCTGCGGCAATGACTTCTTCCATATAGCGGCGGGACCCCAGTCCAACGCGCGCAAGCACCTTTTGTAATTTTTCACTCATGACAGCATAACCTTAGAAATAATATTCAACAGTGCACCTATTTATGATTTTGGAGCATTCGCATCCAACGCCATAAAAGCTTCCTTGGCATCCTGTAGGGGAGGCAACTGACCCAATGAAACAAGGCCAAATGCATTTAAAAATTGGGGCGTTGTCACCAACAACGCAGGTCTTCCAGGGAGTTCTCTAAAACCAGATTCTTTAATCCAATTCCAATCAAATAATGTCCGAAGTAGCTGACTATTATTCGTAACTCCCCGTATTTGCTCAATATCAGCACGTGTCACGGGCTGATGGTAAGCGATCACTGCAACGGTTTCCAGCAGTGACGGAGATAATTTTGTTGGGCGTTCAGGCCAGACTTGAGCAATCGTATTGCGATACTTTGCACGGACTTGAAAACGGTAACCTTGTGCAGTTTCAATTAATTCAATTGCACGTCCATGTTGCAGAACGGCAAGTTGCTGCAAGTAATGACGTAATTCAGTTTTATTGAACTGATCTTGAAACGCTTCTTTTAAACGGGCAACAGAAACAGGCGCATCACTTGCAAAAATAATAGCTTCAAGTTGCATTAAAATTTCATGGCGATGTTCATCGGCTTGAAAATTTTGATCTTGTTCTATATTCATGGTGTTGCCCCTTGTATCGTCAATGGCGCATCGAGACCTGAAGAAAGAATATGAATTTTATTTTGACGAGTCAGTTCTAAAATCGCCATAAATGTCACGACTAAACCCATCCGACCTTGACTTGGTCGAAGTAAATCGTTGAAACCTAAGATATTGCCAGATTGAGTCATATATTCAATATAGGCAATACGTTCTTCAAGTAATACAGGTTCTTGTTCAATATTATGCGTTACAGGTTCAGGACGGTTAAAAATGCAATACAGCGCATCTTTTAACAAAGCAACATCATAACCTTCTTGAACAACAGGAATATCGCCTAATGACACATTACTATTGAATGTATCTCGTTCTAAAATATGCATTTTACCCAAGCGTTCAGCTGCTTGTTTAATGCGTAAATAGGTTTCTAAACGGTCAATCAGTTCTTTTTTCGGATCTTTTTCTAAAGTGACTGCTTTCGGTTTAGGCAATAACAAACGTGATTTTAAATCTGCCAATAGAGCTGCCATGACCAAATAATCTGCAGTTAGTTCAATATTTAGTGACTTCATTTCATTGATATACGACAAATATTGTGCAGCAATAGGCGCAATATCAAGTTGTAATAAATCAAAGCCATTTTTTTGAATTAAATAAATTAAAAAATCGAGTGGTCCTTCGAAATGTTCAAGCAGAATTTCGAATGCAGCGGGAGGAATATACAGATCATCAGGGATCGAGTCTTGCCATTCATCCAATACACGGATGTGCAACATTTGATGATCGATTACATCATGATTTACTAAAGTCATTACCGTTTTTAGCCACGCGAATTTTCAAAGGCATGAAAAAAGCGATTCGAAGATCACTACAGAATAAAAGAGAAGATAAAGTGAATGTCGAAAAGCATTTCGAGAAAGTTTGCCTATTCTAGAGCAAAAATGCTGATGAATAAATTACCAAATGTATAAAAATGATAAAAAACCCGAAAAAAGTTAAGGTTTTTTCTTTATTCAGTTGGTATTCAAAATTATTTGTTAATAAAGGTGGATAAAATTACAAAAATATGCATTATTGTAAATTTTGTCACAAAATTAAAGAATTAAGATGCTTAATTATCAAAAAATACAAGAAAATGATTTAAGTCAACAGGTTGGTGTAGATGTTCAACTTGAGCAAGCACAACATTTTCAGCCAGAACAACTTAATGGTCGTTGGGGTAAACTGATTCCATTGCAAACATTAGAATCTGATTCAATATTATTTCGTAGTATGTGGCGAACGATTGAACGTGAAAGTAATAAAGGTGTTTGGACTTATTTACCTTATGATGAATTTGTTTTTCAAGTTCAGCTTGAAGGTGCGTTGAAATCTAATTTTGCATTAAAGCATGCACTGCACTATTTAGTACAGGTTGGGCATCAGGCGATTGGATGGGTGGGATTGATTAATATTCGTGAAAAAGATCAGGTTGCTGAAATTGGTAATCTTTATTTTTCCGATCAACTTAGACAAACGACTGCTGCAACAGAAGTGATCTACTTATTATTGGAAGAATGTTTTAGCAAAGGCTTTCGTAAAATTGAATGGCGTTGTGATGATTTGAATGAAGCATCTATCAATGCTGCTGTACGTTTAGGTTTCCTTTATGAAGGAACACTCCGTCAAGATCGTATTGTGAAAGGCAAAAACCGAAATACGGCTTGTTTTTCAATGTTGGATGAAGAGTGGAAGCGTATTTCATTTGCATTTCAAGATTGGTTAAAACAGGATAATTTTACAGTAAATCGTCAACAAAAAACTCGTCTTGAAGAGTTTATGAAACAATATCCAATTACAGGGCGTTTAGAAAAAGAAATTAAAGAGCGTTTAATGGCAACAGTAAGTTAAATATGTTCTTATTTACACATCATTAATGTGTTTGATTAAGCACTGATATAAATCAGCCATTGTCATTTTAAATGACCAATGGCTATTTTTTGAATGATTGTCTCAAATCATTTGAGATATTGAATTACTCAAATGCGCTTACATCACCGACACCGCGACGAATGATTTCGGGATTTAGCCCTGATAAATCGACAATACTTGTGGTGGTTAAAGTTCCGAGTCCGCTATCAATAAACACATCAATGCGTTTTTCAAGTTGTTGCTCAATGTCATAAGGATCATCGAGTGGTGCATCATCCCCAGGTAAGATCAGCGTACTGGTCAGTAAAGGTTCACCAAGTTCTTTAAGTAGCATTTGGCAAACAGTATTACTTGGTACGCGTAGTCCAATGGTTTTTTTCTTCGGATGCATTAAACGCCGAGGCACTTCACTTGTTGCAGGCAATATGTAAGTCGTCACGGCAGGCGTGTTGGCTTTAAGTAGTCGGTACATGGCATTGTCGACTTTGGCATATGTTGCAATATCAGATAAATCTGCACAAATAATGGCGTATTGGTGTTTTGCCCCAAGTCCACGAATTTGTGCAATACGTTCCATGGCATTTTTATTACCAATTTGACAACCAATGGCATAGGCGGCATCAGTTGGATAAACAATCACATCACCAGCACGTATGCGTTCAACAGCTTGGCTAATTAGACGAGGTTGTGGGTTGTCAGGATGTACTCTTAAATGCAGCATATCTTTTCTCCTGATTCAAATTATCTATTTATATAGTAGTGAAAATTAGTACAATTAAACATCATTATTATTGTAATTATAGACCAATTGTCGAAAGAAAGTTGATGATTTCAAGAGAGATATTTTATCTTGACGATTTGACTTTAAATCATATTATTTCAACATAATTGGATTATCTTTCTCAGTTTTCGATTGTAGATGATATGGCGAATATTTTTCGATAAGAGATAAATAGATACAATCAGAAATCCATAACGAAACAATGAATCTTGTAAAGAATGAAATTGAAAGGTCATTTTTGAACCTAAAATAATGAATATAAAAGCAACCCAAACCATAACAAACAGTAGTTTTATGAATATTGAAAAGCGCAGCACATTGGAAATGATACGTTGTCGTTCTTGCTTAGTTTGCGTATTCATTAGCGATGCAAGAAGAGCAGGTGATGTAGATATACTTTTTAAAAGTTCTCGGTCACCTTGTTGAAAGCCAAATTTTATTTTTTCTAGCAATACAGTGATTATTTCTTGGTTTTTGAGCATGGGTTATATTCACTTAGTTAGAAATGCATAGAATCATCTATAATCTATAGAAGTTTGATTAATTGAGTTCGCTACGTAAGAAATCGTGCTTTTGTAATGTTTTGCCACCGCGAAGGCTAGTACAAATACAGTCAATAAAACGTTGAGCATCACGTGGAAGTTTCGTTTTACCGCTAAAATAATCTTGAACTTGAGCGAAAACATTGTCTTTGAATACAGCGCCATCACCACCATCACCTGTTAAATTATCAAGTGATACACGAAATTTACGACCAAAGGCTTTAGAAAATAACCATTCAATGGCTTGTGGCTTAATTTCTACCGATTCAAATAATGCCTGTTGTTCAGCTGTTCGACCATCGGGTGCATACCAATAGCCTAAGTCAGGCAAAAGTCGGCGTTGTTCGCCTGCAATCGTCCAATGGCTAATTTCATGCAATGCACTGTTAAAAAAACCATGAGCAAATTGAATACGAGCAGGTTGTTGTTCTACCGAAGGAAAATATTCGGGTTCATCAATTCCACGAATCAGCACAACATTTAAGTGGGAAAACCAATCATTAAAGTGTAAGATAAGCCAATCAACTTGTTGAGCTTCAGTCTGTAAATCTACCCATTGAAAACGTTGTGCAAGGGCTAGGTTCTCAGCAGATATTGGAGTTGAATTTGTATTGAACTGTAATGAAGGAGTGACTTCAGGTTGCGGCTGCAACTGTTGCATGACTTGTATTACCCAAATGATCTGTCTAAATAAGTACAAAATTGTATCTTAATCTTTGACAGAGTACCGATGAATTTGTAGAATTGCCGCCTAAATTATGTCAGCAAATACCTTTCCGGCACAGATTGAGCCGTTTAAATGGGCCGAACAAGGCTACGCATGGGCAGGAACACTGCCTTTGTCTCGTTTTGTTCGAATTACCCGTGAAGCTGTTGGATCAATTGATAATCAATTGATTACCATAGACTGTAAGCTATCAATGGATGCGTATCATCGTATCATTTGGCTAGATGGTCATGTAGAAACGCAAGTTCCAGTGGAATGCCAACGTTGTTTGGATTCAGTTGAAATTTCGTTATCTTCAGACTTCCATCTTGCACTTGTTGATGATGAGTCACTGATAGAGCGCTTGGATGAGGATGCTGATTTCATCGTCTTAGGTGAAAGTGAAGCTACAACGAAGGGGGATTATTTAACCAATACCTCACCGACTGTAGATTTACTCGCACTTATAGAAGATGAATTATTATTGTTGATGCCTTTGTCTCCTAAGCATGACGTTTGTGAGCATAAGCATCAACCAGTTGTTCAGGACACTGTAGAAGAAAAACAGGATAACCCGTTTGATATTCTTGCAGGTCTAAAAGGTAAACTTAACTGATTTTTATGTTATACTGCCGAGTTAAGACAACCGACTTTGTTCTGATCCATTTTTTCGATTTGTAAGGAGCCATCATGGCCGTTCAGCAAAACCGTAAAAGTCGCTCTCGCCGTGACATGCGCCGTTCACATGACGCTTTAACCGAGAATGCATTAACTGTAGACCAAACTACGGGTGAGACTCATCGTCGTCACCACGTAACTAAAGACGGTTTCTACCGTGGTCGTCAATTGTTCGCTAAAGCAACTGCTGCTGAATAATTGAAACAGCATTAAGCGTAAGCTTAGTGAAAAATTGGGAGCGAAAGCTCCCTTTTTTTGTTTGTAAAATCTGCTTTTTTTGTTGTATTTCGCAATTAAAATAATTTTTATTTACTGTAGAATTGCCGCATCGGAAACGAGCAAAGATTAAATAAGGGACTTTTTATATGTCTGCTAAACGACTCGAGCAAGCGGCTCAAGCGACTAAAACTGCATTTTTGTTCCCAGGACAGGGCTCACAAAAAATCGGGATGCTTGCAGAGCTTGCTGAACAGTTTGCTGTGGTAGGTGAAACTTTTGCGGAAGCTTCTGAAGCATTGGGTTATGACTTATGGCACATTGCGCAAAGTGGAGAAGGTCTCGATCAGACTGAAAATACACAACCTGTGCTTTTAACAGCAAGTATTGCATTATGGCGTGTATGGTTAGATTTAGGTGGTGTTGCACCAAAATACCTTGCAGGTCATTCACTTGGTGAATACAGTGCATTGGTTGCGGCAAATGCAATGACACTGACAGATGCTGTGAAGTTGGTTCATTTACGTGGCAAGTTGATGCAATCGGCTGTACCACAAGGTCAAGGTGCGATGGCAGCAATTTTGGGTCTGGATGATGCCAAAGTGCTTGAACTCTGCGCGCAAGCAAGTGTTGATGGACAAGGTTCTATCGATGCTGCAAATTACAATGCACAAGGTCAAGTTGTTGTTGCTGGTGATAAAGCCAAAGTAGAAGCAGTCATGGTGGCAGCGAAAGAGAGTGGTGGTAAAGCTATTGCACTGCCTGTCTCTGTTCCATCGCATTGCTCACTGATGAAGCCAGCAGCAGAAAAGTTTGCAGAAGCGTTGGAACAAACTGCCATTGAGATGCCATCTATTCCTGTATTACAAAATGTCAACGCTGTGATTGCGACTGATGTCGCGCAATTACGTCAAAATTTAACTGCGCAACTTTATCAATCTGTGCAGTGGACGAAGACAATGCAATATTTACAGGATCAAGGAATTCAGTATGTTGCAGAGTGCGGCCCTGGTAATGTATTGAGCAATCTTGCAAAACGATTGCCGAATATTGAAAAAGCTCTTCCTTTGGATACGCAAAGCCGTATGGAAGATGCATTGAATGCCATTCTAGTGGCAGAAGGAAAAATTGCATGACGCAAGAACGTAAAGTTGCACTTGTTACAGGTGCAAGCCGAGGGATTGGCGCAGCCATTGCTCAGCAGCTTATTTTAGACGGTTATTTTGTTGTTGGTACGGCAACTTCTGAATCAGGTGCAGAAAAACTTTCTGTATCATTTGCTGATCAGGGTGTGGGTGCTGTACTTGATGTGCGTGATGGTGCTGCAATTGATGCCTTAGTATCAGACATAGAACAAAAATATGGTTCAGTAATGGTTTTGGTGAATAATGCCGGCATTACCAAAGACAATTTATTGCTTCGTATGTCTGAAGATGATTGGGATGACATTCTCAATATTCATTTGAAAGCGGTGTTCCGTTTGTCTAAACGTGTATTGAAGGGTATGACTAAAGCGCGTTTCGGTCGCATCATCAACATTAGTTCTGTGGTTGCACATTTTGCTAACCCAGGACAAGCAAACTATTCTGCTGCCAAAGCAGGGATTGAGGCATTTAGCCGCAGCCTTGCAAAAGAAATGGGTAGTCGTCAGATTACTGTAAATAGTATTGCACCAGGCTTTATTGCAACAGAAATGACTGAACAACTTAGCGAAGAGATTCGTAAAAAAATGAGTGATCAGGTTGCATTAAGTCGTTTTGGTGAGACACAAGACATTGCCAATGCGGTGAGTTTCTTAGCTTCTGACAAGGCAAGTTACATCACAGGTACAGTGTTACATGTAAATGGTGGTTTATACATGGCTTAATGCGATGTGTAAACTTTGAAAATTTTTAAAATTCAATTAAACTAGTGGCAATTATAAACGCCACAAGCAATGAGGAGAATTCCTGTGAGCGATATCGAACTACGCATTAAACAAGCGGTTGCTGAACAACTTGGTCTTAAAGCTGAAGAAATCAAAAACGAAGCATCTTTCATGGATGACTTAGGTGCTGATTCTTTAGATCTAGTTGAGCTTGTTATGTCTTTCGAAAATGACTTTGACATTACAATTCCAGATGAAGATTCTAACGAAATCACAACTGTTCAATCTGCAATTGACTATGTTTCTAAAAAACTTGGTTAATTGTTAGATTTCAGCCTGTGCTGAATTGAAAGCCACCGTAAGGTGGCTTTTTATTTTAAAATCATAAATTTAATACATACTTGTTTACATATTGTTACGTTTGTTTTACCAATGAGAACAACTTTCAGTATATTTTTTAGATATAAAAATAGAGTCATAATTTTTATAACACTTCAATAAACACAGCTAAATACACAACGGAGAATAACAATGGGTCTTTTTGATTTTATTAAAGGCATTGGTAAAAAAAATACAGCACCTGCAGAAACTCAAGCTGCACCAGCAACTCCTTTAGAGCCATCAGCGCAAGAAATCGCAAACAAGCTTTTAGGGCACATTAAAGCATTGGGCTTACCTGTAACAGGATTATCTGTTAGCTATAATGGCGCATCAGACTTGGCGACCATTGCGGGTCAAGTACAGACTCAAGCAGATAAAGAAAAAATTATTCTTGCGGTGGGTAATATTGATCATGTGGCACAGGTCGATGATCAGATGACAGTGGTGGCACCAGAGCCTGAAAGTAAGTTTTATACAGTAAAATCAGGTGATAATCTTTCTAAAATTTCGAAAGAGTTTTATGGTGATGCAAACCAATACAATAAGATTTTTGAAGCAAATCGTCCATTGTTGAAAAATGCAGATGATATTTTTCCAGGTCAGGTATTACGTATTCCTGCATAAGCATGGTTGAATATTAGTATTTTTATAACGTATTGATTAAATAAAAGAATGTACATGAATTTGTACATTCTTTTTTGTTTTGATTAAAAATAATAAGAATCACTTATTTTAAGTTTTATTTTTTGATGTGCAAGTACTCCATATTTATTCTTTTTTAGAAGTGGTGCTACGTGCTAACCAAATAATGAGGCAGTACCCGCCGATAATGGTAAAAATAACAGGTGCTATCAACCTGATTGATCAATGCTATGTGGCTACGACAAGCCTTGGAGTTGTTATTTTTAGTTTGGTACGATTAAAATTAATGCCCAAAAATAATCTCGGTATTATTTAGTGTGGAATAGTCTGAAATACCACCTTTCATGAATCTGTATAAATTTATAGTATTATACTATGAGTATTGAAAAAACAGCGTAATCCATGCAGGTTTTACGCTGTTGAAATAGTTTTATTTCGCAGGTTTTCCCCATTGATTTGTTTCAGGTTTTGTTTCTGTTGCGAACCATACAATAAGTAGAATAGCTCCTATAAGTGGAATAAGGCAAATTAAGTACCACCATCCTGACTTCCCAATATCGTGTAGGCGGCGAACTGAAACCGCTAAGGATGGGATAAATAGGGCTAATGCTGTTAGCATGTAAAGTACTGAGGGTTTTTTGAAAATAATAGAATCAATCACGCTTGCGATAAGTATTACACCAAATTGTACAAGAATGAAAAACCAATATTCTTTGCGACGAGCACGTCCCGAAAAATTTGCGTAATTTTTTAAACTTTTAACAAACCAATCAATTGGATTGTATTGTTCTTCATGTTTATTTTGGTCAGATAGTTTATTGAGTTGATCTGATATTTGATTGATTGGGCTATTATGATTGATCGCTACATAAATCTGTGTTGCATTGCCTTGCGCATCAATATTGAAATCAACACGATCTCCACGTGTTGGTGCACGTTGTCCTTGCCATTCTGAACCGCTGAAATTGTAGCGTTGTTGGTCATCGCCACTAATTACACCTGTATTGGTTTGAATTGCATAATCTAGAATAGTACCTTGCATATTTTCCTCATTATTTTCACTGTTATAAATGTTTGAATGTTAAATTTAATTATTTTACATTTGAATGTAGGTGGATATTTAATCTGAATATTAGCATGAAAATTAGTCAATAAAATCAACTTAATTGTGCTTTGAAATGCAAAAATTAAAAATTTAGGTTGAGATATAAATGGCACTAATTTTTTTATTTATTTTTATTGAGTTTGTTGTGGAAAAAATCAATTGATATTGACCATATTTTTTATTTATACTGAATGATAAAACCGCCATTTTTGGCGGTTTTATTAATAATATCGTAAGACGACAAATGAAATTTCTTTTTTCAGAGATATATTCAATAGCTTACGTTCAAATGCGACTTTTAGAATTTCATTAAACGACATATAAGTTTTCATAAATAATAGAAAACGTCATATAACTTTTCATTTATTGATTTTCTTATTAAAAACCATGTTTAGGTTTTATTGCATAAACATCAATTTTTAGAAAAAGACGAACTTTTTTTTCATTTCCAAAGTAATAAGCCTCTATCAGGCCTTGCGAGTGTAAGTTTGTTATGTGTTGATGAGACATACCTAGGAATTTACTTGCTTCAACGCCCGTAAAATAGTTTTCTTTCAATTTCTTTATCTCATTTAAAGTATCTCTTTGAACATATTTACCAATTTTAAGATCAATTATGTTTAAAAAATTTGTATCAATCCAATATTTTTTCAACCAATTTGGCGGACAATTAAGTAGGCAAGATACTTCGCTCAAATTGATATAGTCACCACTATTAAGAATATTATTAACATAATTTATTGATGCTTCTGATATATAAAAAGATTGAAGAAGAGATCTTTTATGTGATTTTAATATTTTGCAATGAACCAGTTTTTTAACTTCCTTTATGGATATTTTTAGTTTTAAAGAAGTAACTTCTAGTTCATTGGTATCTTTTTGATTCATATAAGCTTTACTGCCAAAGCCTCTCTCATAATTTTTAATTGATTTAATTAAATCTTGAGTCAGATGCTGTACGTCATTTCGTCTAAAAACATCAATTTTAACATCATCTATAAATGGTCCATGTATAGGTTTAATCCCGATTGAATTCAGTTTAGCTGTAAGATACTGAGTAAGAACATCCAAATCTTTTGCTAGGCGATTGACAGTGATATATTCCTGATTAAATTTTATTAGATCATCTTTGCTTAGGACAGTATATGGACGATTGTTTTTGTAAATTATCTGTTTTTGTATAAGTCTATCTGTTGAGAAAAGCTTACCAGCCAATTCATAGTAAATTCCAAGAATTTCGGAGGCTTCTTTTAATGTCAAATAAACAGAATCTTGTTTTTGAGATTCAAGAGGAGCAGTTAAATTTCCTAATAAAAAACTATTTACCTTTTTAGCAGAGAAGCCATTATCATTTTTTAAAAATGAAAAATAATTTTCATCTAATTTTGCTCTATTAGCACCTATTAAAATTGCGGTTGTCCTTTTTGTTAAAATAAAATCTTCATCAATTTCTTTGAATTTAGAATAATTAAAACTATATTTTTCAGTTAATTCTAACGCAAATTTTTGTATATTTTTTTGCATAGAAGTTAGGAAGTGAACTAAGAGTAATTTAGGATGACCAATTAGCCGATTTTTATAGATGATTTTATTAAAAATTTCTTCTGCTTTAGTTTGATTTGTAAAAAATAAATAGGTTAATAATATTGGAGGTTCATCCATAGCAAAGTGTTTAAAAGTAATATAGGTAGATTGAATAGATGAAAGAAAAATTTTAATTGATTTCATTAACTCTAAATTAGTTGATGATAATTGTTCTAAAAACCATTGATTTGCTTGTATTTCATTGTCTAAAATATTTTCATGAAGTTGATTGTTAAAGACTTTATTGCATTTATAGCATTCATTAATTTTTTTACGGTTTGCACTAATAGTATGATGACAATAGTTACATTCAGTTATCAATTTTGTTTGATGAATTATACAACAAGTTAAGTGTTTTAATAACCATTCTGTTTTTAATATACCATTGTCATTGATACACTCAGTGCATAGTTTTGAGCCATCTGCACAAAAGAATTGATAAGAAATTGGCTGAGCTTTCCATACACGTTGTGATCTTTTCGTTGGACCATATATGCTTGGAATGATACTGATATTAGATTTGCAAATACCTAATTTTATAACTATTTTTTCAAATTTTTCTTGATCACTTAACATGCTATTTAAGCTTTTAGTATGTACTGGAAAACCATAAGCATTTAAAAATGATGTAAGAGATGTATAGCCATTTTCAAAAGATGCTCGAAGTAACAGGCTCGCAGCTGATTCACTTGGAAGTGATTTAGGTATATATAAAAGTGTCATATTCTATCTAATTAGTGAATTGATTTGTAAAAACTGAAAAGCTCTTTTTCAGACATAATAAAAGGGTTAGTTGTTGATAGACGTACTGAGCTAGTAATATCAGTTTCCCACGCTTTAGAAAAATGCTCAGTATTCAATACTATAGAACTAGTACTTAATTGAAAAAACAGTGCGCGCTTTATCAATGACATTAAAAAATCGTGATAGCCAGCTGTCGCAATAAATAACATTAATACAAACTTGTCCTGCGCTAGATCCTCCGTAGAAATTTGCATTTCATTTCTAATAAACTCTTGAACTTGATAAACAAATGGTTTGATATGTGTTTTTTCTGGATCATTACTAATTGTTAATGGGTTTAAATAAAATTGATCTTTATAGCGTCGACTTTGTTGACTATCACGTAAAAATAAATCTACATATTCTGGTAATGAAACAAGGCAGATACAAATCTTATTTGCATCACCTAAAGTTTTGATCCAATTCGCAATATTTTCATTGGTTGTAGTATGTTTTTTGTGTGATGATTCTGTTGAATATACATGATGGAATTCATCAAAAATTATTAACTTTGTTTTACTGATTTTTAATTTTTGAGCTAGTCTTATATATCTATCAAATGCTGTCCCACCTGAAGGATTAATATCACCGAGCTTCTGCAGCATTAGTTTTGTTAAATTATCGATATTCGTCTTGGCTGGTATTTGAATATAAAAAGCAGGTTTAATGACTATTGAATAACCCTCATGGGAAATGATTTCATCAGTAAACTTTTCTAGTATTTTATTACATATAGTAGTTTTACCGAGCCCACCCTCAGCGACTAGAAGGCAATTAATTGATTTATTAGGTGAAAATAGAGTTTCCTCCCAACATCTAAAAATTCCATCAATCGCATTTTTATACTCTTTATGAGTAATAATACAATAATCTAGCTTTGCTATAGTCGATAAAATTTTAGTATTCATAAGAATCTCCATCTAGTGACTCATATGAGAACTCATCGAAATTTCCAAATTCTATCTTTTCAGTAATTGATTGATTATTCAATATTATTTTTTTTGATGGACTGGCTTGTGGAGGTTCTAAAAATTTTAATGGATCATGTGAATCAATGAATTTTTTTCGATTAAGTTTATTCTGTTTTTTATAGCTCATAATTAGTTTATTTAAGGTAATACGTGCTAAAACATTTTCAGAAAATGGATAATTTTTTAGATCTTGTTCTTTTATACGTTTTTTTATATTTTGTGCCACAATATGATCATCTAGTGTAAGGTTAGATGTATATTGTGGATCGGTCGAAATTGCTTCAATTATTTCATTATTTTTAGCTGTTTTCACATAGATTTTACTTAGATCCGATTCATTTACGTAAATCGTTATTTTTCTCGATTTTTTATTTTCAAGTGTTCTAAGTGCATGAGAATAGTAAAATAAATTTTCATATTGAATTTGACCATTAGATATCATTCTAAAATAAGGGATTCGGCAAATAAAATCTGCATATTCTTCATCAATTATAATTGGACGATATGATTTTATAGCTTCATTGTATTTAGCAATAGGCACTCGTTTAATTCCAGAGTGTACACTTTTATGATATATATCAATCCAATTTAAAATGCATTCTTTAGCTTGAGGTAGGGTCAAAGAAGCAAATTTTTTAGATTCATATTCTTCAACACGAAACCTATTTGAGAAGGTTGTTCCATCAATTTTCTGTATGAAGTTATGAGCTAATGTTCTAAAAAAACGCTCTATGTAAGGTTTATTATCAGGCGTCTTTACTTGTGATGGTTTGAGCGTTATTTGAAGTTCTCTAGCTAGTGCTAGAACTGAATTATTTATAAATTCTGATCCGTTGTCTGGAATGACTATATCTGGTACACCGAATGTAGTTACCATGTTTTTCATTGCTTGAAGTGTAGTGAATGAATTTGGTGGGCATTCAGATATGTAAAATCCTAAAATAATTCTTGTAAAGATATCTATAGCAACTGTGATCCAAGGTCTGCATCTTATTTCAAGAGTCTCATCATCGAGTATGATTAAATCAAGTTGATGAGAATCAATTTCTACTAAATTTAGAAAGCCTTCACTATTTATTTTTTGACCAGAAGCCTTGCAATTATTTTGTGCAAAACGAGTTGAATTTTTAGCTTTGTCTTTGCTAAATTGATCAAGATGATTTTTTTTTAAACGCTGAATTTGTCTTAAGCTATATAGTTCTTCTTTCGAATATGTCATTTGATTGTCATTCAAGTATTGAATCATTTCTCGATTTATATCGTCAGCACTATCCATAAATGGACTATGAAGAGTGTTTGTTAAAGCAATATTTAAAGCTTGATTTATAATTAGCGGCTTTCGAGAAGAAAGATTCCCTTTTCTCTGATCAGTTAAACTTCTTATGTCGAAATTACTTGATGTATATGCACGAATCCAATTAGAAAGTGTTCGAGTTGTGGGGGGAGATAGATCATTAATTTTTTGGGAAATTATAGCTATAACATTCTTTAGATTAGCTTGACTGTGAGGTGCTTGATTATTTTCTAAAGCTAGCTTTACATATTTGTACTTTTTGTTTAGTGCTTCATATACTTTGGAGTTTTTAAGAATTTTACTTTTACTAAAAGTAACAGTTATCAAATTTTCTTTAATAATTTCATCAAAAAAATCTCTAGGCCAATCTTTTCTTTTACCACCGATAACTGATGATATTCCAATTCTATCAAGGTAGATTGATACAATTTCATATTCACTATTTTTGTATATAAATTTCATGCCGAAGTGTGGTGTTATAAATAATTCTGTCATAATAAAAACTCAAATATCAATATTTGCTTGTATGTGTTTATAAAAAATCAAATAACAAATTTCATTGTATGAATATTTGTATTTTGATAAGTGGTTTAATAAAAATGTAAAATTTTTATTTATATCTTCTGTTAATATTTTTGCTAAATTTATTCTATCTTTATCTATATTGATGTTTTTCACATGTTTATAAATTCTTAGAATAGAGTTGACATCTTTATTGCTTGGTAAAGCTATTTCATCAAATATTTTATATTTAATGTTATATGATTTTAAAACTTGTTTGGTTATTTCTAGCTTCTCTATTTTTTCTTTCGAAAGCGATTTTAAATTTGATTTAACTTCATGTACTTCATAGTTATGTAAATTATTTAAAATCAAAAAATCTGGTATTGCATACATTGCATTTGAAAGGATGACTTTTAGAGCTTGAGTTCTATACTTGAGAACGCTTATATCACGCTCTAAATTTAGTGCATGCGCTAGCTCAAGTTGGCTTTCTAATGAAAAAGCTCCTCCATTTTTATAACTTGAAAAAATAACTGTGCGTTTGTTAAATGAACCGTGATGAATATTTCGGATACCGAGAAATTGCCCAGAAATGGTTATTGGTTTTTCAAAAGCCTCTTGTAGTTGAGTTTCTAAACAATTGGATATATTAAATTTTTTTCTATGGTTTGGTTTAAATCCCATTTTAGTAATCTCTAAAATAAATAAATGCATTTATCCTTCGACTGTAATTTCGAGTCGAATCTTGACTAATTAGTGCAATCAAGAGATACTAAAAACACCACATAGTTAGTGATCTCAGGATTGCAAACTGGTAGAGCGGATTCTATGAGTCCGCTTTATTTTTAATTCATGTTTCTTTCTCCTCTGGAATTAATCCAAGTTTAATCGCAATTCTTTTGCTTTCACCACGTCGTGGTAAGCGATTTGTATTTAAAATTCTATAAACTAAATCTCGTGAAAAGTTATGACGTAAACTCCATTCTGAGAGCGTCATTTTTGATTGCTCAAACTCTTTTCTAACCTGCTCTTTTGTCTTAATCATAACAATAATAATAAGAAAAATTTATATAAACTTATGTTCTTTTTTTTATTTTATCAAGTGTTTTTTTGAGTTTGTTATAAAAATTTAATAGAATATTAAATGTTTATTTTTATTTATTCGTTTTTTTATATTTATTATTATTTAATGTTTACTAATTGTTTATTTTATTTTTTAATAAGTGCAGTGCTGAAGGTTTTTAATAATATCTATGATTATTTCTTTCTCGTTATTAAGTTTGTTAATATTTTTTTTAATTAATGAAATATAATTATTAAAACAAAAATCAATGGTATTGATATTTTTCTTCATTATCTCTATATCTTTGATTTTACTATTTTTTATTATGATTTCTAATTGTAGTTCTTCTAATCGTTTTTCTAATGTTTCTTTTGCTTTTTTCTCGCAGTGATATTGCCTAAATTTAGCCAATTTTTGTGTTTCTGAGTAGAGTTTTTCATTATCTTCATAATGAATAATTAGATATTCATAATAAACTAACTCTTTGATTAAAGAGTACGTTTGTTGCTGAATTGAATCGGAATTTGGATTGATTTCTTGCCAAATTCGTTTTGGTCTAAATGCAAATAAAAGTGGATCATTTTCTATGATTTTTAGAAAATTTTCTTTTAGAGGATGATTGAACTCATTCATAAAGGGAGAACAGAATTTTAAAAGAGGATTATAGTCCGTGGATGTTTAATCCTCAAATAGTGATAGTTCTGTTTTTTGAGCATTTGATTCAAATGACAGAATTAGCAACAGCGTTAGGTCAAAACATACGCAAAGCAAGGAAAGAGAAAGACCTTTCACAAGAAAAGTTAGCATTGATGTGCGGACTTGATAGGAGCTATATGGGACGTATAGAAAGAGGGGAAGTAAATATAACGGTTTTAAAACTATATGAAATATCGAAAGTTTTAGAGGTTGATATTCGACTATTGCTTGTCTAATTCAAGATATACGATTTTATAGTTAGAAATTAGAATAATTTTTCTGATAATAGTCTGATGAGAATACTTATTGTTAATCTTTTGAACTATATTGGTTGTATACAGGCTCATATTTTTTAGAGGTAAGTTTGGCTTTTGATGAGTTTTTAGAATAAGCAACTATAAAGTTAATATCTGCGAGATTTATATGGAAAATTCAGTTAAAAAATATGGCGTTAAAATAGTTTCTCGTCCGAAAATAAAGGCTTCTAAAAAGCTTGATTTAACTGGTAAAGAGGGAGAGCAAATTGTTGAATATGAAACGAAATTGCTTCTAATTCGCCATAAAAAAGCATTCGAACGTTTAGCTGATTTATAGGATATTTAATTTGGTTTACATTTCAAGTTTATATTTTTTATAGGTAATTATTTTTAAGTAAGTATTGATATGTACTTTTCTGAGCGTGATCTGCTTGAAAGTACTGGACTGCTCCCAGTATCCTAGACATTGAAGTAGCCTCATTTTGAAGCTGCTTCAAAGGCTTCTGGACTCATTCCATCAAGATGCGAATGGCGCCTGATTCGATTGTAAAACATCTCGATGTAATCAAACACTTCTGCACGCGCCATTTCGCGTGTTTTATAGATTCTCTTTTTAATTCTTTCCTTCTTTAAGCTGCTAAAAAAGGATTCTGCAACAGCATTGTCCCAACAGTTCCCCCTTCGGCTCATGCTGGGAATCAAGTTATGCTTCTGGCAGAATTTCTGCCAGTCTCTGCTGCTATATTGTGAGCCTTGATCTGAATGTATGATTACAGATTCATTTGGCCTGCGTCGCCTCACTGCTATGAGTAGAGCATCAAGTACGATATCTTTGGCAAGAGTGGGTTTCTCATCGACCAACCAATGACTTTCCTCGAATATAAATCCAGAACAACAGCTAGATATAACCAACCTTGCCATGTGCGGATGTAAGTAATATCAGTCACCCAAGAGGTGTCTGGAGTGTTTACGACAAACTCTCGATTTAAATGGTTGTGTGGCACAATCTGAGGACGGCCTCGACCATAGCTTTTATGTTTCTTATACCCTCGTACAGCTGTAATACCATTGTTTTTCATGATCTTCAGTACACGATTAGGTCCACAACCTTCACCTAATTCTTTAAGGTCTAAAGTAATGCGTCTGTAATCATAGATACCATAGCTGGCATCATAAGAAGAACGAATGAGCTGTAATAAACGCTTGTCTTCAATGGTTCTACTTGATTCAGGTTCATGTAGCCAAGCGTAATAACCAGCTCGAGCGATCTTTAATACCCGACACATCGTTTTAATCTTAAAGTGATGACTGTATTCAAGGATAAACTGATACTTTACTCGGGCAGGCTTGCAAAGTACCTTGCGGCCTTTTTTAAGGTATCTCGTTCCTCTTCAGTCTGTTTAAGCTGACTTTTAAGGCGTAGGATTTCTTTTTTTGCTTCAAGCAGTTCATGTTCATCATGATTGTTGTGTAATGGATGAACAGCTTTAAGCCATTTATAAATACTGTGTTGTGATACACCTAAACGTTCTGCCACATCACTGACAGAATATCCTCTTTCAGTAATCAATTTTACAGCTTCATCTTTAAATTCTGGGGTATAACGTTGTCCACTCATAATGTTTTCTCCTATGCAAAAAGAATAGACCATATTTGTCTAGGAGAGTGGTGGCAGTCCAAAAGATGGTTATATGTGTCTAGAATTTTGGTGGCTATTCACACTAACTTATGTGATTGGCACTATAATTTTAAATTATAGGTATGATCTTATTAATAAATTTTAGATGTTAATAGCTTTTTTGCGACATGTTTTGTCGCTCTTGTTATTTTTTGTATTGTGTTAAATATTCATTTCATACATGCTATCTTTTCAAAGTAAAAAGGATAAAAAATGAGTTCTTTAGAACGTTTTAAAAAGATTGAGTTGCTAAAATCTGAATTATTTGAATTGAGCGCAAAGCTTTCAAATATGCAGGAACGGACTAAGAAAAATTTGGTTAAATCTACAAAACATGATGCGTAAGAGATAGTAAAAGATGGATAGATTCCAAATATTAGCTTTATCAGGTGGTGGTTACCGAGGGTTATATACCGCTACTGTTTTAAAAGAATTAGAGCAAGAAGCTAAGGATAATGGACATGATTCATTGGCTGAATGTTTTGATCTTATAACAGGAACATCTGTTGGAGGAATTGTTGCATTGGCTATAGCTTATGGGATAAGTGTTTCTGATATTGTTGATTTATTTAAATCTCATGGAAATAAAATTTTCAAACCTAAGCCATTTTATAATAAAACTGGTGCTAAATATTCAAATGAATCTTTAAAAGAGATATTAGAAGATTGGTTTGGAAATTCAATTTTAGGTGATCTTAAATGTCCTGTTGTTATACCTACAATAGATTTTACAAGGGGAAGCCCTGTGACACTAAAAACACCGCATCATGAAAATTTAAAACGAGATTGGAAAATGAAAATAGTTGATGTTGCTTTAGCAACTTCAGCAGCACCAACATATTTTCCACGACATGCCATTGGGCCAAATGAGTTTGTGGATGGAGGATTATTTGCAAATGATCCAAGCCTGGTGGGTTTACATGAAGCAGATTATATGTTTAAAAAAAACTTAGAAAATATTCATATTTTATCTATTGGAACCTTGTCTTCAAAAAAACAATTAAATCCTAGTACGAAAAAAGATGGTGGATATTTAGATTGGGGAGAGGGATCTATTTTAAAAGCAGCCCCTAATATCATTGACTTAGTTTTAAGTAGCCAACAGCAAT
The DNA here is from genome assembly GCF_052850415.1 of Acinetobacter sp. 1207_04. Classification (NCBI taxonomy): domain Bacteria; kingdom Pseudomonadati; phylum Pseudomonadota; class Gammaproteobacteria; order Moraxellales; family Moraxellaceae; genus Acinetobacter; species Acinetobacter sp. 1207_04. The sequence goes on from NZ_VXCQ01000013.1 coordinate 82,708, forward strand.
TTATGGAACAAATGGTTAGACATAGAATGGATTCTTACCCGAATCACTTTTATAAAATTGATGAAAATATTGTTCAATCTTCTGCACAATTTATTGGCTTGGATGAGACAACTGATGCTGCAAGGCAGGTATTAGAAGGTAATGGAATTCAGTCAGCGAAAGTTGCTTTAGGGAAAGAATTTGTTCGTAGTTACTTTAAACAACCGAGCAGACAAAGAAAATGGTTTGATGGTCCGCAGAAAAACACTTAATTTTTTACATTATTTTTTGAAAGTGAAAATTGAGTATGTAAATACTGGTAAGTAATATTTATAATAATAATTACATACCAATTTTTTTAAATATTGTTATAAAAAACAAGTATTTATTTAAAATAATTAGTATCTAATACAGCTATGAAATTGTTTTAATAAGTTTTGAAAAATGATTCAAACTGAAACTAGGAGAAAATAAACTAATGCTTAGTCAACCATCATCAAATTTACATTTAGTGTATCAGGACGTAGACCAAGGCTATGCAAGTAAGCTATTACCTCCACCAAGCTTAGTTGACTTATTAAAACGTTGTCAGAAAAAAGTTAGAAATAAACTAGAACAAGCCTTAAAAGATGCATATGACGAAATGCCAAAATTTCGAGTACAAGGCTCTTTTGCATATGGAACATGTAATATCCCTGCTCAGCCAAACAAAGGTCAGGAACTTGATTTAGACTATGGTGCCTATTTACCAGTACGAGTATTTACTCTCAACGCGAATGGTGTTCCTGACTCTGCTGAAGAGGCTAAAAATTATATCGATATAACATTCGATGCTTTACAAGAATTATGTGAAGAGAATAATGGGTGGTCGCTCGAAAGAAAATCTAATTGTTTACGAATTTATGGCGTGGCGCCTCATGCACATATGGATGTTCCCTTATATGCTGTTCCAAATGAAATGTTTGATGAGATAAAAAGTCAACATGGCTTGGTAATGGATAGCATCCAGAAGAGTGTAACTGCATCCTTAGAGCAACAATATGAAGGTCGAAGTATTGGACTTGAAAGTTATGATTTCGATTTTATGGAGGCAATTTCTGAAAATGAATCTAAGATTGATCTTAGTAAAATTGAAATGATTCATATGGCAAAAGAGGATGGTACGTGGTTCCCATCAGACTGTGAAAAAGTACGAGACTGGTTTAAAAAACAATGTGAAAAATACCCAAATAGCGGCAGACAATTACGTTTTGTTGCTCGATATTTAAAAGGCTGGCGTGATCAACAATGGGAGGAGAAAGGGCCAACCTCTATTGTGCTTATGATTGCAGCCGTCAAAAATTATATTTATTGTAAAGGCCGAGATGATCTAGCTCTTTTATCAGTTACAGCAAATTTAGATTTTGTGTTAGCAAATGATATCCGTGTCGAGGACATGGAAGACCATGAAGGTGAGGATTTTAATCGTTCGAATCCTTCTCAACGAATAGAAAATGCCCAAGCTGCAAAAATGCTACACCGTAGTTTAAACATGTCTCAAAGTAATGCTTTAAATGATGCAAAATCATCTTTAGATATTTTGACGGGTTCATTTGGTTTACGTATTCCAAAAGATACGTCGTTAATTCGACAAGAACACCAGCAGTATCAAGACCCTATTGCTAAAGTAATTGAAGCACCAGCAATACAAAGAACCACATCAGTGCAACTTAAAAGTCAATCGAGTGGTTAAATAATATAATAATCTATTGCAGCTTAGTTAATGAAAGGCTGCAATAGAGTTTGATTTTGGTGAAATAGTGAAAACTAGTGAAATTAAGCAGCGTGTACTGTATTTTGATAGAGTAGATCAATATTTAGCGGAACTTGGCTTAAGTATGAATTATCTTCCAGAGCCAAATAATAGTATTTTTCCAAATATTACAAAAAAATCAATAATAGTAGATTCTTGGGTAGGAAGCCTTAATTTTGATATTTCAAAAAACTATAAGATTAAGGTTGAATTATTAATTCAAGTGGTTGATTGGAATTTTTTGACACTTCCCAAAATATATCTAAAAGGTCCTTTGTCAAAGGAGCTAGAAAAATTAATAGGCTTAGCTCATTTTTTTCCTATGCCTTATTATATTCCTCTAGAGGGACATACGGATTATTATTTAAATATTTGTTATAGCCTCCATAGCGAAATTTCACTACCTCGACATTATCCAGAAGTATTGATGGAATGGGTAATTAAACAATGCCATAAATTATTCGAAGAGTCATTGTTGAATACTTTTGTAAGAGATGCTGATATAAAGCGTGATCTTGATATTATGTGGCATCAATTAGGAATAATATTATATGGAAGTGAGATTGACTTTTCTATTAATAAGTCAGCAGATATTAATCTATTAATTGATAGAATTGAAGATCAGGTTAAAAAAGGAGAGAATATAGATTTAGGTGGACAAAAAGATCAAGAGTTGCTTCACCGATTTAGATCTGTATCTTTAAATTCTCAATCATATATACACAGAATTGAACCATCTCAAACAAAACTAGTTTTGTATAAGAGACCGGCACAATGGGAATCTAAAGATAAGCAAGTCATAAATAATTATCTTACTAGGTTTTTTGTTATCAATACAGATGGGGAAACTAATGTTTTACCAAGCCTAGAAATTTTTTCTAAGAGAATTTTTAATTACCAAAAAGAGCTCCATAGTAATAGAGACAATGTATATTTGTATAGTGGCCCTATATTAAGATTAATTGATCTAATTTTTTGGTTGAAAGTTTGGAATAAAAGTACTTTAAAAATATGGAAGGATATTTTCTTTGATTTGTTTGCAAGTGATGAAATTTTAACAAATAGGGAGCTCTATTTTTGTTTAATAATAGATACTACTCCTTTAGCATTTTGCATAACTTTTCCTGAAAGTTTAAAGAAGATTACATCTTATAAAATTATATCCAGTGAAATAAATAAACTAAGAAATTTAGATTTTTTAACAGATAACTGTTCAATTAACATTTTGTCTAAAATTGGAATTATTCCTTTATCAAGTCAAAATTTGACAGGGAATTATATTTTTAACAGGAATTTGAAAGGAATGAAACAGGAAAATCTATCTGCAAGAACTATCGTTGTTATTGGGGTTGGAGCAGTAGGTGGATATCTAACTCATAGCTTAGCACGACTTGGTGCAGGTTCTGAAGGTGGTGAACTAATTCTCATTGACGAGGATAGCTTATCTGAATCCAATGTGGGGCGTCATATTTTAGGTGAAAATTATATTTCAAAATCGAAAGTTGAGGCTCTTAAGGAACAACTAAAATTGGAACTCCCTCAATTGAATGTCAAAGTATACAATATAGGGGTTGAAAATTTTTTAAACACAAAAAGTAATAAATTCGATTTAAGTCAGGCAGATATTATTTTTGATGCTACAGCAAAAGCAGGTATTGGAGAGCTTTTATCTGAATGGAGAAGGGGTTTAGTATTTCCTCAACCTTGTTTTATACATGTATGGATAAGGGATAATGGGGAATGTGTTCAAGCATTATTGAATGCACCTACAAAAGACTTAAAACCTCAGTTTGCGTGTAGAAGTTGTTTACAGATAGCAGGTGGGAAGTTCTTACCACAATATGATGCATTACCAAACCATGAACCTACAGTTGCTTATGCTGCATGTAGTGATTTTACACCTTATGCTGTGTCGGCGAGTATGTCAGCTGCTTCCTTAGCAACAGATATGGTTCTAGATTATGTTAACGATAAAAGTTCACCCCGATATAGAACTCGTTATACAGAAAGATGGAGTGGCGCAAAGCTTGAGTCTGCTGATGTTGCAGTAGCTTTAGATTGTCCTTATTGTTCTGGTATTTGATATGAAAGGGTATAAGGCTTGGATACTTGAAAAAAATTATCAATATCAACAAGAAGAAGTGATTACCATCATACCAGAACATTTGTTCAATGAATTTAAAAATTGGAGGCAATTTAGATCAGATCAAGCTGAAGCGTGTGGAGTTATATATGGTGAAAGAAGAGGTAATCATTTTCTTGTTACAGGAATAACTCTTCCAATGATTACAGATATACGTTCAAGATATGCCTGTAAACGAAATGTAAGGGGGCATCAAGAAGTATTAGACCGATTACATAAACAAAGTAATGGAAAAATTCAGTATTTAGGTGAGTGGCATTCTCATCCACAAAAAATAGCTTTACCATCTCCTACTGACTTACGAGAGTGGGAAAACTCTTATGAATATCTTCATAAAGAACAAAATATGGATAAAATGCTATGTATAATTTTGGGGCTAGAAAAAGATTGGGTTGGAGTTTATATACAAGGACAATTACTTCCTGTTCATAAGGTTTTGATATTAAATAATTAAAAGGTGTAAATTTTAAACTGATATCATAGCTCTATATTATTTTATGAGTTCCTCGTTGTTATGGGGTAAGTGAAAAACAATAGTGCGTATCTACAGGTCATTTCATGTCTTTATTATCTGAATTTTCAATATATCACTCGTTAGAAGAAGTTTGTTTAAATAGTAATGAGAGTTTCTCAGGCTTAGGAATAGTATATTACTCTAGTCTTGATAATCTCCCATTCATTAGTTTGCAGAAAATGAATCTATCTAGTGATCTGCAATCTAAGAGCTTTATAAAAATAATGCAAGAAATATCAAAGACAACATCAGTTTTTCATGATGGTTTTCATTTTTTTGATATTAATTCTTCTAAAATCACTCATATTTCTCAATATATATCACCAGTGTTGTTAGGTGTAAATGAAAGAGAAGTTGATAAAATTACTCCTTGTGGCGCACGTGAAATGACTGCTTTTCTAACATCTTATATAAAAGGAGTATATTGCGTTGGTTTGGTAAGTGTAAATAAAAAAATAAAAATTTTTAAAGATGGGGGAATTGTTTGTAAGAAGGATGGGTTATGAATTTTATAGTATTGACATTTAAAGAATTAAAGAAAGTAATCTATCTTTTTTTAGGAATCGGATTCATATGTTTTTTTATTTTAAAGCTTCCTTTTTTCTTGGAAAAACATAATTTGTCTATTATTCAGATGATTTCAACCTCAATAACAGTATCTTTCTTTGTTTTAGGTATTCTGTTGAGTTCAATAATATTTAAATATAAAGTTTTATCTAAAATAATTGGTAAGCCCACAGTACATGGCTTATGGAAAGGTGAACTTAAAAGTAACTTTAAAATAGATGGTAAACAAATTGAACCTATTGAGATTTATTTTTATATAAAACAGACTTTTTTGTTTACAACTATAAAATCATTTACTTCCAATCAAAAATCTGAGTCTGTAATCGCAGCTTTATCATATGATTCAACCTCAGAGAAAATTAAATTTTTGTATACTTACACTTTGCATAGAACAAAAAATAGCGAAAATAAAATGACTTTTGGTAGTGGTGATTTAAGTTTAATTAATAATGGTAATAAATTAGTAGGAATATATTGGACTAATGAAAATACGCGTGGTGAAATAGAGTTAAAATTAATAGATAGAGATTGCGATAGTATTGACTCATTTGAGATGGCCTGTTCCCATTATATACTTTGTAGTTCGGAAAATAATTAGAAGTCTAAGATTTAGAGTGATTTATTAGTAATAGAGTTTTGTTTTGTAAAATGGAGTCAAACATTAGGCTCCATTTTTTGGATGTTTTTAATCTCGTACGATTGTAATGGTAATCCCCCCCGAAAAATAAAAGGAATTAAAAGTAGAATTTTCTCTTAAGATAGAAGCAGGAGATTCAGCATTTCAAATAAATTTTCATTTACTGCTTGAAAATTGATGACTGAATATAAAAAAAGCCTATCTAGTTAGATGGGCTTTTTTTATAAGGAAATTTCATTTGTCGCTAAGGAAAACTTATATGTCGTCTTACGATATCAATAGATTACCAGCTTAAAGCGCCACCAGTCTGATAGTCAGTAACACGCGTTTCAAAGAAGTTCTTCTCTTTACGTAAATCCATCATTTCAGACATCCATTGGAATGGATTATTTACACCAGCAAATTGTTCAGGTAAGCCAAGTTGTGCTAAACGACGGTTTGCAATGAACTTCAGGTATTCCTCCATCATTGCAGCATTCATACCTAATACGCCACGTGGCATAGTGTCACGCGCATATTCAATTTCAAGCATTGTACCTTCAAGAATCATTTGAATAATTTCTTCTTGGAACTCTGCTGTCCATAAACCTGGGTTTTCAATTTTGATTTGGTTAATCATATCGATACCGAAGTTTAAGTGCATAGATTCATCACGTAAAATGTATTGGAATTGCTCAGCAACACCATTCATTTTATTGCGACGACCCATAGATAAAATCTGACTGAAACCACAGTAAAAGAAGATCCCTTCAAGAACACAGTAGAATGCAATCAGGTTGCGAAGCAAAATTTGATCGTTTTCAGGTGTACCTGTTTGGAATGTTGGATCACATAAAGATTGAGTATATTTCAGGCCCCACGCTGCTTTACGTGCAACACTTGGTACTTCACGGTACATGTTGAAGACTTCGCCTTCATCCATACCTAAAGATTCGATACAGTATTGATAAGCATGTGTGTGAATCGCTTCTTCAAATGCTTGACGTAAAATGTATTGACGGCATTCAGGGTTGGTAATGTGGCGGTAAATTGCCAATACCAAGTTGTTTGCAACCAATGAATCGGCAGTAGAGAAGAAACCAAGTGAGCGCATAACAATGGTGCGTTCATCTTCAGTTAAGCCATTTTCAGATTTCCATAATGCAATATCTTGCGTCATGTTCACTTCTTGTGGCATCCAGTGGTTTGCACACCCATCTAGATACTTTTGCCAAGCCCATTCGTATTTGAATGGTACAAGTTGGTTCAAGTCAGCACGACAGTTGATCATTGCTTTGTCATCAACTTGAACGCGTTGAGCACCCATTTCAAGCTCTTCTAAGCCTGGTGCAACATCTAAAGTTTCTAAGGCGTTAGATGCTCTTGCCAATGGATCGGCTGGATCTGTTGGTCGATTGTTATTGGCTCTAGCGGGTTGTGATGCTGCCACACTCGGCGCTGAGTGCTGTGCATCAGATACCACTTGTGAATTAGTCGTTTTCTGCGGTTCGATGGGCGCAGGCTGGTCAGCTTGTTTCGGTTCATCATCTTCGAAATCGTCCCAACTTAGGATAGACATATCAATTCTCTCTTCGTTGCTTTATATCTTTTGTTTAGACATCTCAAGCAAGAGATGTCTTACTATACGCTCATTATGTGTAAGCAAAATTAAGTTTTACCGATGACTGTCTTAATCTTGTTCGATAGATTGGGTGTCGATACTACTTATTTTGCTTACGCTGGTGTTGTTTACGAATGGCAAAAAATGCATACGCGACAGGAACATAAAAAATCAAAAAGGCTAAGATTAGTACAAAAATGCCTAACTCGTAGTTATGACTTAAATGGAACATTTCCTAGCCTCTGTAAATTTGATAAAACTAAAAATTACGAATAATTTTTAGTAAAAAAACTTCTGAATACCAAACACTAATCCACTTACAATGCTTATGCCACCATATATTTTGTAGGCGAAAGGCGATCTAAGTCCTTTAGTAATTATCAAGCTCATTACGGTTAAGACCATCATGGATTGAATAACTGTCATTTCTCTAACAGATGGTTTGTACTTCCATCCAAAGATATCTATTTCTTTTTTCATAATTATTCATTCTAAATAACTATGCCACGTAGCCACGTTTGAAATTTTCAGAGAGGCTACTGGCGTAGCCTATATTCTGAGTAGATACCTTTAGTTAATTACTGACAAGCCTCACAATCAGGATTGTCAATTGAACACGCCATTGGCACTGGTGCTGCATTTGCAAAACCATCGTCTTCAACAGCTTCAGATTTTTTCGCTTCAACAGCGGGTGTTGCTACAACAGGAGTCGCAACCGTTGTTGCTTTAACTGCGTTCAATGCACCAGTATTGATTGTTGATTTTTCAGCAGAAGTCGCACCCAAAGCACGGAGGTAATAAGTGGTTTTAAGACCACGCAACCATGCCATTTTGTACGTCATATCAAGTTTCTTACCATTTGCACCAGCGATGTAAAGGTTAAGAGATTGTGCTTGATCGATCCATTTTTGACGGCGTGATGCAGCATCAACAATCCAACGAGGCTCAACTTCGAATGCTGTTGCAAAAATTGCTTTTAATTCTTCAGGAATACGAGCAATTTTTTGTACAGAACCTTCAAAATGTTTCAGATCATTCACCATCACAGAGTCCCAAAGACCACGATCTTTTAACGCGCGTACTAGGTACGGGTTGATCACTGTAAATTCACCAGAAAGGTTAGATTTTACATAGAGGTTTTGGAATGTTGGCTCGATTGACTGAGAAACACCACAAATGTTTGAAATGGTTGCAGTTGGCGCAATTGCCATCACGTTTGAGTTACGCATACCGTCTTTTTGAACTTTGGCACGTAAAGTGTCCCAGTCTAAGCGTTGAGTACGGTCAACTTCGAACATACGTTCTGGGCGTGATTTTGCAACGATGTCTAAAGAGTCAATTGGTAAGATGCCTTGATCCCACAATGAACCTTTAAATGTTTCGTATGTACCACGTTCAACGGCTAAATCGCTTGAAGTTGAAATTGCGTAGTAGCTGATGACTTCCATAGATTCATCAGCAAACTCTACAGCTGCATCTGAACCATAAGCAAGATTCATTTCATATAAAGCATCTTGGAAGCCCATGATACCCATACCTACAGGACGATGTTTCAAGTTTGATGTACGTGCTTGAGGAACAGCGTAGTAGTTGATGTCAATTACGTTGTCGAGCATACGAACTGCTGTTTTAACAGTACGCGCCAATTTCTCACGGTCTAAAACACCACCTTGAACGTGTTGTACAAGGTTAATCGAACCTAAGTTACATACTGCAATTTCATCTTTATTTGTATTTAAAGTGATTTCAGTACAAAGGTTAGATGAGTGAACAACACCCACGTGTTGTTGTGGTGAACGTAAGTTACATACGTCTTTGAATGTGATCCAAGGATGACCTGTTTCAAATAACATAGATAACATTTTGCGCCATAAGTCTTTCGCACGAATGACTTTGTGTAGCATATTATTTTCTTTTGCGATGCCTTCGTAGTGCGCATAGCGTTCAGCAAACTCAAGACCTGTTAAATCATGTAGATCAGGTGTTTCAGAAGGTGTGAACAGTGTCCATTCACCATCTTCAAATACACGTTGCATAAATAGGTCAGGAACCCAGTTTGCTGTGTTCATGTCATGCGTACGGCGACGGTCATCACCTGTATTTTTACGAAGCTCTAGGAATTCTTCAATATCCAAGTGCCAAGTTTCAAGGTATGCACACACTGCACCTTTACGTTTACCACCTTGGTTTACTGCAACAGCAGTATCGTTGGCAACTTTAAGGAAAGGAACTACACCTTGTGATTTACCGTTAGTTCCTTTGATGTATGAGTTCAAAGCACGAACGGGTGTCCAGTCATTACCCAAACCGCCTGCCCATTTAGACAACATTGCGTTATCACGCATTGCGCCATAAATATCAAACAAGTCATCATCAATAGTGGTCAAATAACAGCTTGATAACTGAGGACGAAGCGTACCTGAGTTAAACAATGTTGGTGTAGATGCCATGTAGTCGAAGCTAGACAATAAGTCATAAAATTCGATTGCACGATCTTCACGGTTTTCTTCATTGAGTGTAAGACCCATTGATACACGCATATAGAACAATTGCGGTAATTCAAAACGTACGCCATCTGAATGGATGAAGTAACGGTCAAACAATGTTTGTAGACCTAAATAGGTAAATTGATTTGAGCGTTCTGGTTTGATCGCAGCAGCCAATTTAGCAAGGTCAAAGTTCAATAATTCTGGAGAAAGAAGATCAAGCTCAATACCTTTCTTTAAGAAAGTTTCAAGTGCATCGCCTTCAACTGTATCCGTTGCTAATTCTAAGAATGCTAAACCTGTGCTTACAAGCTCATCACGAAGTAAACGAGCAGTCACATAAGTATAGTTTGGTTCTTGTTCAATGCGTGTGCGAGTCGCCATCATCATCGTGGTTGCAATATCAGATGCTTTTACACCGTTATATAAGTTTTTAACGGTTTCATCGATTACAGCTTGAATGTTGATGCCTTCCAAGCCTTCACTTGCTTTTTCAATTGTTGCTTGTAACTTGCTTAAATCGAGTGGCTGAAGCTGACCTTTCGCATCGGTAATTTGGAGCGTTGGGTGATGATGTGCATTGGTTTGCTGACGAGCAGTTGTGCGTTGTTCACGGTAAATAACATAAGAGCGAGCTACTTTTTGCTCACCTGTACGCATTAGTGCAAGTTCAACCTGATCTTGAATCTCTTCAATATGAATCGTTCCACCAGAAGGTAAGCGACGGCTGAATGTATTCATCACCATTTCTGTTAATTGTGTAATACGGTCGTGAATACGGCTTGAGTCAGCACTTTGCTGACCTTCAACTGCAAGGAAGGCTTTGCCAATCGCAACAGATATTTTATCTGCATCAAAAGGTGCAACATCACCTGTACGTTTGATCACTTGAAGTTGACCGGGTGTGGTAATTACGCTCATTGTCAGCATAGCTCCATTGACATCATTGTTATGTTTATAAGCCGTTTGAATCGCACTGGAGCTAAAAAATAGTCAGGTCACGATATTTGAGGTTAAACACAAGACTTAGTGGTTTAATTTAGGTTTAGACACAAGATACGGTAATTTTTAGGTGAGATCAATATTGACATTTTGAGAAAGTTTTTTCCCTGATCAATCAGTTTTTCTACCTAGACTTGTCTATTTACAATTAGATTTGTTATATGCCTTATCAGACAAGGGCATAGCATAACAAAGACAAAACAAAGTGCTTATAGATAACTATGTGGATAAGTAAAAAAGGTGTTAACTGATCAGCTATATTATGAGCAATGAAATATTTTGTTTAAAAATTAATCGTAAATATGTGTGTTGTGCCAAGCTTTCTAGTTACATACAAATACATGTTAAAAGCGAATTGAATTCAATTGATAAAAAAAGATAACAAATTGATATTTACATGTATCAGTTTGGTGAATGGGGTCTTGTTTACAATGTAAACGTGTGTATATTGCCAATTATAGTGTGTTGAATCTGCGACATTTACAGTAGATATGGAAACAAATTACAGGGGTCTTGTATGAGCCAGGAAGAAAAATTACCAAAAATTCTAATTGTTGAAGATGATGAGCGTCTTGCACGCCTTACTCAAGAATATTTGATTCGTAATGGGTTGGAAGTCGGGGTAGAGCCTGATGGTAATCGTGCGATTCGTAGAATTATTGCTGAGCAGCCAGACATGGTTGTACTTGATGTCATGTTGCCGGGTGCGGATGGCTTAACCGTTTGTCGTGAAGTTCGTCCACATTATCATCAACCGATTTTGATGTTAACTGCACGTACAGAAGATATGGATCAAGTTCTTGGCCTAGAGATGGGTGCAGATGACTACGTTGCAAAACCTGTACAGCCTCGTGTTTTGTTAGCGCGTATACGTGCTTTATTACGCCGTACAGACAAAACACCAGACGATGAAGTAGCACAACGTATCGAATTTGATGATCTTGTGATTGATAATGGTGGTCGCTCAGTCACTCTTAATGGTGAGTTGGTTGACTTTACCAGTGCTGAATATGACTTGTTATGGTTGTTAGCATCGAATGCTGGTCGTATTTTATCGCGCGAAGATATTTTTGAACGTCTGCGTGGCATTGAATATGATGGTCAAGATCGCTCGATTGATGTGCGTATTTCACGTATTCGTCCAAAAATTGGTGATGACCCTGAAAATCCAAAACGTATTAAAACTGTGCGTAGTAAAGGTTACTTGTTTGTAAAAGAAACCAATGGTCTATAAATGAGTATTGGGGCTATAAATTGCCCCAATTTCCAATAGGCGAATTGTCGGTGGGTGAAGGGCGTGTCTAGACACAGTATATTTTTGCGAATTTACGCAGGATTGGTCATTTTAGTATTTCTTGTGGCGATTTTTGGTTATCTGCTGGTTCAGGTTATTAATTATCAACGTGCACAAGAATACCGAGAGTCGCTCACTGACGGTATTTCGTTTGTAATTAGCGAGGGTGTGGCAAGACAGCAAACCCAACAGCAAAAAATGGATTGGATCTCGGATGCTTCAGATTTGCTGGAGCTTCCTATTTATTATCTTGATGCCTCAAAAGTTGAATTATCTCGTACTGAAGAAAAGCGAATAGCAGAGCGTAAAGCAGTTGTTCGCTATGATGCTGAGAAAAAAACGGCTTACCTTGTGATTGGGATGAAAAATGATCCGAAACACTATTTATATATAAAGATTGAATCAATTGGTGAAAAGCAGATGAAAGCTTTGCCAATTTTTATTCTCGATTATTTAGTGTACTACCCGGGTCAAGAGCAAGAATATCTTAAAAAAATTCAACAACATTTTTATTATCCTGTTGATATTAAAAAAACGGCGGAATTGAATTTAGATTCTGAACAGATTGGACGTTTACGAGCAGATCAAGGTGTGATTGTGTATCGAGATAGTGCTAGCGAAAATGGCACAAATATCTCGGTATTATATCCAATGCCGAATGCACTTGGTTCAGTTTTGGTTATGGGTCCAATTCCAATGTTTAATTGGATGCCATTTAAACTTGCTGCAGGCATCACCTTATTTAGCCTATTTCTCATTAGTTTAGGGGTTTACGGTTTAATTGTCCCTATACAGCGAAAATTGCGTCAGGTTAATCAAGCTTTAGATGTGATTCGAACAGGCGATATGAGTATGCGTGTGCCTGTTGAAGGTCGCGATGAAATGGCGAGTTTGGCAAGTAGTTATAATGGTATGTCGGATCATATTGAGCGTTTGATTGAGTCGCAACGAGAGTTAATGCGGGCGGTATCTCATGAGCTACGAACCCCTGTTGCACGCATTCGTTTTGCGCTTGAAATGCTTGCAGATGAAGATGAATATGAATATCGAATTCAGCAAGTCGAAATGATTGATAAAGATATTGAAGCTCTCAATACTTTGATTGATGAAATTATGACATATGCCAAGTTGGAACAGGGGACACCATCCCTCGATTTTGAAAATATTATTTTGGTTGACGTACTTGAGCAGGTTGCAGTTGAAACAGAAGCTTTAAAAACGCATAAAATTATTCATTTAAACCCCTTGTCAGACACAGTGCGCGTAGATGCTGAACGTCGTTATTTGCATCGTGTTGTACAAAACTTGGTAGGTAATGCCATTCGGTATTGTGATAAACAAGTGACTTTGTCAGGTGGTATCGATGAAGAAACGAAGATGGCTTATGTTTGTGTTGAAGATGATGGCCCTGGAATTCCAGAAGAAGACCGTAAGCGAGTTTTTGAAGCATTTGCACGTTTAGATGATAGTCGGACACGTGCATCGGGCGGGTATGGTTTAGGCTTATCTATTGTGAGTCGGATTGCATATTGGTTTGGTGGTACGATTCAAGTAGATGCAAGTCCAACATTAGGTGGTGCGCGTTTCACTATGTCATGGCCTGTGACCCGATTTAAAAAGAAAATATGAATCATAAAAAAAGCACCCTTAAAGGTGCTTTTTTTATGATTCATATTTACATTTAAACAAATTTTATTTTTATTATCGATGAACTGTGGCATCTGGTGGAACGATCAGTTTTCCTGATCGAAGTGCTTCTAATGCATCACTATTAAAATCAATCAGCAAGTTGTTTTCTTGTGCATTGATATAATAGTGGCTAATAATTTTTTGATCCCCATTAAGTGTATCTACTGTGTACTCATCTGCAATATTTAAAATACCTTCTAAATTGGTCGTGGTTGATGCGAGATCATGGCGAAAGAGCTCATAAATATCACGCAAGTCAAAAATGGCATTATTTGCATCAGGATGTTTTTTAATATACCCCTCAATATGACGAATCAGCAATTGAGCAAATAAAAAATAGTCAGGTTTGTGGCTGAAATTTACGTCCATATTGTTTGTCCTCTTTATTATTGGTTTTTAGCATATACCTTAAATGTAGTTTGAAATGTATAAGATTAATTAATCATGTTGCTTATTTGAAAAATAAATTGTTGATTGATGTACATTTTGTCTATTCATACAGCATAAATATACGGACCTAGGGTTTTATGTTGGGTGTTTTTGCTTGATTAGTATTTTTTTAATAAATATCAAATTGAGATAATATTTTCAAATAAAATAATGGAAACTAATTAATAATTTCTATTATTTCCTTATCTTGATAAAAATCATAAATTATTTTTTTGGTTTTATAGGTTGGTCAGAAGTAGGTGAGAGAGTGTAACAAGATATATTTAAAATACAATTTTATGATGAAATGATTGAATTTATATAAAAATAAACATTTTTTGAAATAATTTGACATATTCTAGATTTAATTTGGCTTGTTAAGTGTCTGATTTGTTATTTGTATTGTAAATTTGAGATACATTTTCGGAAATAATAATGACTTTTTCGATTTGAATCTAATTAAGCGATAGATTAGGTCTTTAAAGTGATAAATGCAGAGGAATTATGAAATTAGCATAAAAAATCATCCGAAAGACTTAGACCTATAAGCTAGCAACAGACCTGCTCAATCGGGTACAATTAGCCAGATTTATTTTGTGTTTGGTGTATTTACAAGGCCAATACATGCATTCTTTGTTAATAATAGGCCTGCCAGGAGTTATCCCCGCATGAGTGCCATTACTCCATACGACTGGGCAATCATTGCCTTCGTGATCGGCGTGACATTTTTATGTGTCTTTATGCTCACCGTTCCTTTACTCCTTGGGGGTAAATCATGGGGACGTGCGAAGCAAGAGCAATTTGAATCAGGTGTGGTTGGTGCTGGTGGTGCACGTATCCGCCTGTCTGCGAAGTTTTATCTTGTTGCAATTTTCTTTGTCGTCTTCGACTTAGAAGCTCTCTATCTTTATGCATGGGCTGCATCTGTGCGTGAAGTAGGTTGGGTTGGTTTTGTAACAGCCGCTGTATTTATTTTAGTTTTACTTGTTGGTCTAATTTACGAAATGTCGACTGGTGCGCTTAATTGGGCACCTTCAGATAAGCGTAAAGCAGCAGGAATTAAAGTTAAAATTGGTTCTCCTAATATGGACCTCGCAGAAATTACACGCTTTAACTCTATTGAAGAACTGGTAATGGATCCGACAGGAACAATTCCAGCTCAATCTTCTGGTCGTGTGAAAGATAAAACACCGACTCAGTCATCTGTAAAGGAGTAACCCGGGAATGAAATATACATTGACCCGTGCGAATCCAGAAGCTGACCAGTATCCACTTCAAGAGCGTCAGATTGTCACCGATCCGCTTGAAGATGAAGTGAATAAAAATGTGTTTATGACGCGTCTAGAAGACGTTGCACATACAGCTGTGAACTGGGGCCGTAAAAATTCATTATGGCCTTTTAACTTTGGTACTTCATGCTGCTACGTAGAATATGCAACAACCTTAACAGGTGTGCATGACTTGTCGCGTTTTGGTGCCGAGGTTATTCGTGCTTCACCACGTCAAGCTGACTTGATGATTGTTGCAGGAACTTGTTTTGTGAAAATGGCGCCAGTTATTCAGCGTCTATATGAACAAATGCTTGAACCTAAATGGGTCATCTCAATGGGTGCATGTGCAAACTCAGGTGGTATGTATGACATTTACTCTGTCGTTCAGGGTGTCGACAAAATCATTCCTGTAGATGTGTATGTTCCAGGTTGTCCGCCACGTCCAGAAGCTTTGATCCAAGCACTTTTATTGCTTCAGGATCAGATTCAATTGGAACGCCGTCCGCTTTCTGCCGTAATTGGTGATGATCTTAAGCCTGTATATAAGCCAAAGATGATGCCAGAACGTGATCGTAAGAATGCTGAACGTATTGCGGTGAAAAACTTACGTTCAATGGACGAAATTGAGTAATTTTTTCTGATGAATGTTTGACATATCTAAGACGGATATGATCATCGGAAAATTTGACAGAATTTGTATTAAATAGGAAGCCAAGCCAATGGCTGAAACTGAAATTGCTATGCCAGAATCAGCGCCTGTTGATTCCCGCCCAGCATTTGCGATCGTAGAAGATCTCAAAGCCAAATTTGGCGAGAACTTTTACGTGCAAACAACCTTTGAAGACTTTCCAACAGTCTGGGTTGAGCGTGCTCGCGTACAAGAAGTTTTAATGTTCTTACGTACAGTGTCACGTCCTTACGTGATGCTATTCGACTTGTCTGCGGTAGATGAGCGTTTACGTACACATCGTGATGATTTACCTGCATCTGACTTCACTGTGTTCTATCACTTGTTATCGCTTGAGCGTAACAGTGATATTCGTATCAAAGTTGCGTTAAACGAGAATGATATTAACATTCCGACTGCAACCAATATTTGGCCAAATGCCAACTGGTACGAACGTGAAGCATACGATATGTTCGGGATCAATTTCGAAGGGCATCCAATGCTCCGTCGTATTTTGTTGCCAACCTATTGGGAAGGTCATCCACTTCGTAAAGAATATTCTGCACGTGCAACTGAATATACACCGTATATGCAGAACCAAGCGAAGCAAGATTTTGAGCAAGAACACTTACGTTTCGTTCCCGAAGATTGGGGTTTAAGTCGTGGTAATGCCGACGAAGACTTCATGTTCTTGAACTTGGGACCGAACCATCCATCTGCGCACGGTGCATTCCGTGTAATTTTGCAGCTTGATGGCGAAGAAGTGAAAGACTGTGTGCCTGATATTGGTTATCACCACCGTGGTGTGGAAAAGATGGCTGAACGTCAAACGTGGCATTCATTCATTCCTTATACCGACCGTGTTGACTACTTGGGTGGTTGTGCGCAGAACATGCCTTATGTGATGGGTGTAGAGCAAATGGCGGGAATTACAGTTCCTGATCGTGCGCAATGTATCCGTGTCATGATGTCTGAATTATTCCGTATCAATAACCATTTATTGTATTTGGGTACAGCGATTCAGGATGCCGGCGGTATGACTCCAGTATTCTATATGTTTGCTGACCGTCAAAAAATCTATGATGCGATAGAAGCAATCACAGGTTTCCGTATGCACCCAGCATGGTTCCGTATTGGTGGTACTGCACACGATCTTCCAAATAATTGGCAGAAACTGATCAAAGATATTTTAGATTGGCTACCAAAACGTTTGAAGGAATACCATACAGCAGCATTGAAAAACTCAGTGTTTATTGGTCGTACACGTAATGTTGCTCAATATGATGCTAAATCTGCATTGGCTTGGGGTGTTACAGGTACAGGTTTGCGTGCAACAGGTATTGATTTTGACGTACGTAAATATCGTCCATACAGTGGCTATGAAAACTATGATTTTGAAGTTCCTGTAGAGTACGAAGGCGATGCGTATGCACGTGTTATGGTTCACTATCGTGAAATCGAAGAATCATTGAAAATCGTCAAACAGTGTTTGGATAACATGCCTTCTGGTCCTTATAAAGCGGATCATCCATTGGCAGTTCCACCACCAAAAGACAAGACTTTACAAGATATTGAAACCTTGATTACGCACTTCTTGAGCGTGTCATGGGGTCCTGTAATGCCTGCTGGTGAAGCATCAGTCATGGCAGAAGTGGTAAAAGGTGCATCGAACTACTACTTGACTTCTGATAAGTCAACGATGAGTTATCGTACCCGTATTCGTACACCAACGTTCACTCACTTGCAGCAAATGCCTTCCGTGATTAACGGCAGTCTTGTATCTGACTTGATCATTTATTTAGCGACAATTGACGTCGTTATGGCTGACGTGGATCGCTAAGGGGCAACGCATTATGATGATTTTGACTGATAAAAAGCCACGTGTGACTATTGAAGGAATTTTGACTGCGGACGAAATTCATGAAATTGAACATCACATTGAGCATTATCCATACCCACGTGCGGCGTGTTTAGATGCGTTAAAGCATGTACAACGCCGTAATGGTTGGGTCGATGATGCACAAATGAATGCAATTGCTCAAATGTTAAGTATGAGTGTTGCAGATTTAGAAGGTGTTGCAACTTTCTATAACCGTATTTACCGTCAACCAGTGGGTCGTCACGTAATTTTATTATGTGATTCGATTGCTTGCTTCTTGATGGGTGCGGAAACTTTAGCAGAAGCATTCCAACGTGAATTGGGGATTCAGTACGGTCAAACGACTGCCGATAACCGTTTCACTTTGCTTCCAATCTGCTGTTTAGGGAACTGTGACAAAGGTCCAACTTTGATGATTGATGAAGATACTCACGGTCTAGTTGAAGTGACATCTGTTAAACAGCTCTTGGAGAAGTATGTATGAATACTGAACCAAAACCAATTTATGGCGAAGGTAACCCTGAAACTCACCCATTAACATGGCGTTTGAGTAAACAGGAACACGTTCGCAGTGCAGATGATTACGAAGCACTTGAAGGCTATGCAGGCTTTAAAAAAGCATTGGAAATGCCACCGAAAGATGTACTTGAAATCATTAAAGCAGCGACTGTTAAAGGTCGTGGTGGTGCAGGTTTCCCAGCAGGGATTAAATGGTCACTCATGGCGCCAAATGATGGCGGTCCTCGTTACCTGATCTGTAATGCCGATGAAATGGAGCCAGGGACATTCAAAGACCGTTTGTTGATGGAAAAACTTCCACATCAATTGATCGAAGGGATGTTGATTGCAGGTTATACCTTAGAAGCAACACAAGGTTATATCTTCATTCGTGGTGAATACATTGAAGCTGCAGGCTACTTAACTGAAGCTTTAGCACAAGCACGTGCCAAAGGTTACTTGGGTGAAAATATCCTTGGAACAGGTTGGAACTTCGATATGCATGTGCATACCGGTGCGGGTCGTTATATTTGTGGTGAAGAAACTGCATTGATTAACTCGCTTGAAGGTCGCCGTGCAAATCCTCGTACTAAACCACCTTTCCCACAAGTTGCAGGTGCTTGGGGTCGTCCTACGATTGTCAACAACGTAGAAACGTACAACAACTTACCGGCAATTATGCTTCGTGGTCCTGAATGGTATAACGGTTTATCTCAAGGTAAATCGAAAGATCCAGGCACAAAAATTTATGGTGCATCAGGTAAAGTGAAATTCCCTGGTCTTTGGGAGCTTCCTTTTGGTACGACTGCGCGTGAAGTGATTGAAGACTATGCTGGTGGTATGCGTGATGGCTTGAAGCTTAAAGCATGGTTACCTGGTGGTGCATCGACTGACTTTTTGGCAGCAGAGCACATCGATCTTCCTATGGATGCGGAAACAATCATGAAAGCGGGTTCACGTTTAGGTACGTGTTTGCTTATGGTTGTAGATGAAACTCAATGTATGGTTTCAGCAACACGTAACTTAGAAGAATTCTTTGCACGTGAATCATGTGGTTTTTGTACTCCTTGTCGTGATGGATTGCCTTGGGCGGTTAAAGCGCTTAAAGCAATCGAAGATGGCACAGGTAAGAAAGAAGATATCGATCATTTACAGGAGCTTACTCGTAAGCTTTGGATTGGTAAAACTTTCTGTGCTCACGCACCTGGTGCAATGGAACCATTAATGGGTGCACTCAAATATTTCCGTAGCGAGTTTGAAGCGAAGGTAGTCGATGCTGCCGCTCAAATTAGCAACGTAGAACAAGCTTAAGGAATTCGACTATGGCTACAATTCATGTCGATGGCAAATCTTACGAAGTCGATGGCTCAGAAAACTTGCTACAAGCGTGTTTAAGTCTGGGTATTGATATCCCGTATTTTTGTTGGCATCCATCCTTAGGTTCTGTCGGTTCTTGTCGTCAATGTGCTGTGACTCAATATGCGAATCCGGAAGATACCCGTGGTCGTTTGGTCATGTCATGTATGACACCTGCATCTGACAATACCTATATCTCAATTGAAGACAAAGAAGCGACTTCGTTTCGTGAATCAATTGTAGAATTCTTAATGACAAACCACCCACATGACTGTCCAGTTTGTGAAGAAGGTGGTCATTGCCATTTACAAGATATGACTGTGATGACACAGCATGACCGTCGTCGCTATCGTTTTACTAAGCGTACACACCATAACCAAGAGTTAGGCTCGTTTATTTCGCATGAAATGAACCGCTGTATCGCGTGTTATCGTTGTGTTCGTTATTACAACGATTATGCTGGCGGTACAGACTTTGGTGTGTATGGTAATGCATCACGTGTTTACTTCGGTCGCCCAGAATCAGGTGCTTTAGAGTCTGAATTTTCTGGCAACTTGACTGAAGTATGCCCAACAGGTGTATTTACCGATAAAACACATTCTGCACGTTATAACCGTAAATGGGACATGCAGTATGCGCCAAGCGTA
Organism: Acinetobacter sp. 1207_04; assembly: GCF_052850415.1. Lineage (NCBI taxonomy): Bacteria > Pseudomonadati > Pseudomonadota > Gammaproteobacteria > Moraxellales > Moraxellaceae > Acinetobacter > Acinetobacter sp. 1207_04. The sequence continues at coordinate 103,158 of NZ_VXCQ01000013.1, forward strand.
TGCCAAGGCTGTTCTTCAGGTTGTAATATTTCTCCAGGTGAACGCTATGGTGAGATTCGTCGTGTAGAAAACCGTTTCAACGGTGAAGTGAACCAATACTTCCTTTGCGATAAAGGTCGTTTTGGTACAGGTTATGTGAACCTTGAAAATCGTCCACGTCAACCGCAGTTCCGTAAAGGCACAAATGTTGAAACTGTATCTGTAGATGCTGCGCTTGATTCCGTAATCGAAGCAATTCAAGGTAAAAAAGTATTAGGAATTGGCTCGCCGCGTGCGTCTTTAGAGTCAAACTTTGCACTTCGTGAATTGGTTGGGCAAGAAAACTATTCAACAGGTTTATCTCAAAAAGAGCAAAATCTAGTTGAGCTTGCTGCATCAATCATGCAAACCGAAGGTGTTTATAACCCAGGTATGCGTGAAATTGAAAGCTATGATGCAGTACTGATTCTAGGTGAAGATTTAACGCAAACTGCACCACGTATGGCATTGTCTGTTCGCCAAGCTGCGAAAAATAAAGCCAAAGAAATGGCTGCAGAACGTCGTACACAAGAGTGGTTGGCTGAGCCGTTACAACGTATTGCACAAGATGCTAAATCTCCGATTTACATTTTAGCTGCAACACAAACACGTCTTGCTGATGTTGCTGCGGGTGAAGTTGTTGCTTCTCCAAATGACATTGCACGTTTAGGTTTTGCAGTTGCTGCAGGCGTTAAAGGTGAAGCGATTCTTGGTTTAGATGACGATGCAAAAGCATTTGCTCAAACCATTGCTGATACTTTAAAAGCTGCGAAAAAACCGTTGATTATTTCAGGTACAAGTTTACAAGATGCTGCGATCATGGAAGCTGCTGCACAAGTTGCACAGAACCTTGGTGGCAATGCAGGCTTGACTTTAACTGTTCCTGAAGTGAACTCAATGGGTCTTGCATTGTTTGGTGGCTTAAGCCTAGAGCAAGCATTTGCTCAAGATTACGACTCAATCATGATTGTGGAAAATGACTTATACCGTCGTTTACCTGCAAAACAAGTTCAAGCTGCATTTGCAAAAGCAAAAAATGTGATTGTTCTTGATCATACTGAAACTGAAACTGTAAAAGCTGCGACCGTTGTTCTGTCTGCTGCAAGTTTTGCTGAAGGTGATGGTACAGTTGTATCTCAAGAAGGTCGTGCTCAGCGCTTCTATCAGGTTTATGATCCGTCATATTACAAGCCTGAACTTGCGATTAAAGAATCTTGGCGCTGGTTGCATGCCATTGAAACTGGTGTGCAAGGTAAAGCGATTGCATGGACTGTGCTTGATGATGTGATTGAAAGTCTTGCTAAAAATGTGCCTACACTTGAAGCGATTCAAGATGTTGCACCAAATGCAGGCTTCCGTGTACATGGCTTAAAAATTGCCCGTGAACCACGTCGTTATTCAGGTCGTACAGCAATTCGTGCGCCACTTTCAATTCATGAACCAAAACAACCTGTCGATAAAGACTCTGCATTAGCATTCTCTATGGAAGGTTATGTTGGTGATCAAACTCCATCTGCATTGGTTCCATTTGCATGGTCTGCGGGTTGGAACTCACCACAATCTTGGAATAAATTCCAAGACAAAGTGGGTGGTCATTTGAAAGGTGGTGATTCAGGCGTGCGTCTATTTGACCGTTTGAATAAGCGTCCTGTCCGTACTTTCGTTGCGCCAGCTGTTGTTGTCGTGAATCCTGAAAGCTTCCGTCTTGTCCCGATGCATCATATTTTTGCATCAGGCGAATTTACGACGAAAACACCAGCGATGGAAACACGTATTCCAAATGCTGTGTTTGCAGTCGGTGAACAAGATGCAGCACGTTTGAAGGTTCAAGAAGGTCAAAACATTACGGTGAAAGCAGGCGAAACTGAAATCAGTCTTCCTGTACAAGTCATCGAATATTTACCTGCAGGTTATATTGGTTACCCAGTTGGTCAAGCACCTACGGTTTCTCTTGCTGAACCTGTATCTGTAGCGGTAGGAGTGTAATCATGAATGAAGCTTTACGCGCCTTACCGACTTGGGCACAGGACTGGCCAGTTGCTTACTCAGTACTTCAAGCAATTGTCATCTTATTGGCTGTGGTTTTACTCGCAGCATTGATGTCATTTGTTGAACGTCGTTTACTGGGTTTGTGGCAAGACCGTTATGGTCCTAACCGTGTTGGTCCAGGCGGTATGTTCCAAATCGTTGCCGACATGCTTAAAATCATGTTCAAAGAAGATTGGACACCAAAGTTTGTTGATAAATTAACGTTCCGTATGGCACCTGCAGTTGCAATGGCAACTGCGGTACTGTCGTTCATGGTTATTCCTGTTTCACCTTACTTAGGTGTTGCAGATATGAGCATTGGTCTATTGTTCTTTATGGCAATGGCAGGTATTGCAGTTTATGCAGTACTGTTCGGTGGTTGGTCATCAAATAACAAATATGCATTGCTCGGTGGTTTACGTTCTGCTGCTCAAACCATTTCTTATGAAGTGTTCTTGGGTATTTCATTGATGGGTGTTGTGGCGATTGCAGGTTCATTTAACTTGCGTGACATCGTTGAAGCTCAACGTGATGTCTGGTTCGTGATTCCACAGTTCATTGGCTTTATGGTATTCGTGGTTGCGGGTGTAGCGGTAACGCATCGTCATCCATTTGACCAACCTGAAGCTGAGCAAGAACTTGCGGAAGGTTACCATGTAGAATACGGCGGTATGAAGTGGGGGATGTTCTTCGTTGCTGAATACGTGAACGTGATCTTAATTTCAGCGTTGATTGTTACGTTGTTCTTCGGCGGTTGGTTAGCGCCATTTAACTTAGATATTCCATTCATTCCAGATGCGTTCTGGTTCATTATCAAAACAGCATTCTTTGTGATGATGTTTGTCTTGGCTCGTGGTTCTTTAATGCGTCCACGTTATGATCAAGTGATGAATTTTGGTTGGAAAGTATGTTTACCATTAGCGTTAGTCAACCTTTTGGTGACTGGTGCTGTGATTCTGATGAATCAAGCCTAGGACAGCAGGGAGTACAAAATGTATAAAATTCTAGCTGGAGTAGGGTCGATCGTACGTTCATTGTGGATGGTGTTCAGCCATGTCACACGTAAACGTGACACGATTTTATATCCTGAAGTACCAGCCGAACAGATCGCACCACCACGTTACCGTGGTCGTATCGTGTTGACACGTGACCCAGATGGTGAAGAACGCTGTGTTGCGTGTAACCTGTGTGCGGTTGCATGTCCTGTAGGTTGTATTTCACTACAAAAAGCTGAAAAAGAAGATGGTCGTTGGTATCCAGAGTTTTTCCGTATCAACTTCTCACGCTGTATTTTCTGTGGTATGTGTGAAGAAGCATGTCCAACCACTGCAATTCAGTTAACACCTGATTTTGAATTGGGCGAATACGTTCGTCAGGATCTTGTGTACGAAAAAGAAAACTTACTGATCTCGGGTCCTGGTAAATATCCAGACTACAATTTCTACCGTGTAACTGGTATGGCAATTGATGGTAAAGAGAAAGGTCAAGCACAGCGTGAAAGCGCACCTGTAGACGTACGGAGCTTATTACCATGATGTGGCCATTTTATTTAATGGCTCTTGTGGCCATTGTTTCTACAATCCGTGTTGTAACCAATGCAACGCCAGTTCACGCATTGTTGAGCTTGATTGTTTCATTGTTGGCAGTGGCAGGTATGTTCCTGACCATTGGAGCACCTTTTGCAGCGGCACTTGAAATTATTGTCTATGCCGGCGCAATTATGGTGTTATTCGTATTCGTTGTGATGATGCTGAATCTTGGTCAAGAGACTGTAGATCAAGAGCGTAAATGGTTAACTTCAGATGCTTGGGCAGTACCAGCGATGTTGAGCTTCTTGATGGGCTTATGCTTAGTATGGATGTTGTCTGGTGACTATACATCTACAGGCATGTTGCTCGGTACGCAAGTGATCGGCCCTAAATTGGTTGGTCAGGCACTCTTTTCACATTACGTATTGTTAGTTGAAGTTGCGGCAATGTTATTGCTTGCTGCACTTGTAGCTGCATACCACTTGGGCAAACGTGTACCAGGTGCAGATGAGGAGAAAGAATAATGGGCAACATTCCTTTAGAACATGGTTTGATCGTTGCATCTATCCTTTTTGCACTTGGTTTTTACGGTGTAATGGTTCGTCGCAATCTTTTATTTGTTCTTATGAGCTTAGAAGTGATGATGAATGCAGCAGCGTTTGCATTCGTTGTTGCTGGTAGTGCTTGGGTGCAACCAGATGGACAGATCATGTTTATTTTGATTTTGACACTTGCAGCTGCAGAGGCTTGTATTGGTCTTGCAATCGTCCTTCAGTTTTACCATCGCTTCCATCACTTGGATGTGGATGCAGCCAGTGAGATGCGCGGATGAGTTATTTATATCTAACGATTTTATTCCCGCTCATTGGTTTTGTCCTTTTAGCGGCAGGTCGTAATAAACTTCCTGAAAATGTAGCAGCAATTATTGGTGCAGGTTCTGTCGGCTTATCTGCTTTAGTCGCATTGATTGCAGGTATTGGTTTTGTAAACAATGGTTCAACGCCAGTGGTTCAAAACTTATGGACTTGGTTTAGCGTTGGTGATTTTGCACCGGGCATTAGTTTGCACCTTGATGGTCTATCATTACTCATGATGGGCATGGTAACAGGTGTAGGCTTCCTGATTCATATCTTTGCAACGTGGTATATGCGTGGCGAAGAAGACTTTGCACGTTTCTTCTCTTACTTCAACTTATTCGTTGCAAGCATGCTTGTACTTGTATTGGGTGACAACTTAGCGTTGTTATTCTTAGGTTGGGAAGGCGTAGGTTTATGTTCTTACCTATTGATTGGTTATTACTACCAAAACCCTGAAAATGGTTTTGCAGCAATCAAAGCATTTACAGTAACACGTGTGGGTGATGTATTTTTACTCATCGCATTGTTCTTACTTTTCCAACAATTTGGTACTTTGCACATTGGTACAATCGTTGCAGAAGCACCGAAAGTATTGGCATTGGATCATAACCTTGCACTTTGGACTTCACTCATGTTGTTCTTGGGTGCTGCAGGTAAATCAGCGCAAATTCCATTACAAACATGGTTAGCAGATGCGATGGCTGGTCCTACACCAGTATCAGCACTGATCCATGCAGCAACAATGGTTACAGCGGGTATTTACTTGTGCTGCCGAATGTTCTCTGTGTTTGAAATGACACCAGAAGTAATGCAGTTCATCTCAATTACAGGTGCTGTAACATTATTGGTTGCAGGCTTTGCTGCATTGGTTCAAACAGACATCAAACGTATTCTTGCTTACTCAACAATGAGTCAGTTGGGTTATATGTTTATGGCTGTGGGTGCTGAAGCATACCAAGCTGGTCTGTTCCATATGCTTTCTCACGCATTCTTTAAAGCGTTATTGTTCCTTTCTTCTGGTGCAGTGATTCTTGCGTATCATCACGAACAAAATATTTTTAAAATGGGTGGCTTGTTCTACAAGAACAAATTCCTGTTTGCATGTTTTGCCATTGGTGGTGGTGCATTAGCAGCAATTCCTTTCATTACTGTTGGTTTCTTCTCGAAAGATGCAATCTTGGGTGCTGTTTGGGTTCAAGGTCAGTCAATCGCAACTTTTGGCTGGTTGTATTGGGTGGGTGTAGCAGGTGCTTTCTTAACTTCAATTTATACATTCCGCTTAATTTGGGTTGTATTCTTTGGTAAAGAAAATACGCCATATCACGAAATCAAAGGCGCAACATATTGGGTGCCATTGGGTATTCTTGCTGTTCTTTCAACAGGTTTAGCTTATTTCCTTAAAGCACCCGTTGAAAAAGCACTGACAGCTGCAAACATTCCTGTATTTGAAGTTTCAGAAGCTTTAACACATGGCATGCATTCAGCTGAATATACTGCTGTCGGTATTGCGCTCGTTGGTCTTGCAGTTGGCGTCGTTTTATTTGCATTTGCTTATAATGCGGTTAAAGGGTTTGCAGCAACTTCATTTGGTGCAGGGCTTGTGAATATTTGCCGTAATGCATTTGGTTTTGATGCACTGTATAACCTTGTATTTGTTCAACCTTACTTGTTATTGGCGAAGATCTTTGGTCGTGATCCAATTGATGGCTTGTGGCTTCTTTTACCAGCCATTGTAAAAGGTGGTAATAAATTTACAAGTTCACGTCAGACGGGTCTATTACGCGAATATGCATCAAGTATGTCTCTTGGTGTAGTGGTTGTGTTGATGATCCTGATCGTGATTCAGGTCGTGGGGAAATAAGATGGAAATCACAAACAATTGGATTTTACCAGCGCTGATCCTCGTACCGTTCATTGCAGGTTTTGCTTGTTGGTTGGTCGATAAAATCGACCAACATCTACCACGTTATATTGCGTTGGTAGGGATGTTGGTTACACTAGGATTGACCATTTCTTTATGGCATTCTGGTACATATAACTATCAGTTGGGTGTAAGCGCACCAGAGTGGGCTGCACAGTTTAAAATTGAGTGGATTAAAACATTAGGCATTAACATTCACCTTGCTGTGGATGGTTTGTCACTTCTTATGGTCGGTTTGACTGCATTACTCGGTGTACTTGCAGTAGGCTGTTCATGGGGCGAGATTCAGAAAAACGTTGGCTTCTTCCATTTAAACCTTTTATGGTCTTTGGGTGGTGTCATTGGTGTTTTCCTTGCAATTGATATGTTCCTCTTCTTCTTCTTCTGGGAGATGATGCTAGTTCCAATCTATTTCTTGATTGCACTTTGGGGACATTCAGGTGCAGATGGTAAATCTCGCGTTTATGCTGCAACTAAATTCTTCATTTATACCCAAGTTGCGGGTCTGATTATGCTTGTCGGCATTTTAGGACTTGTGATTGCTGGTTATATGATGGGTGGTGGCATTGAATTTGGTTATACACATTTAATGGCTGTAGCAAATGCATTAGATGCTAACCCTGCAACATCAAGTTTTGCTTATGCATTGATGATCTGTTTCTTTATTGGTTTTGCAGTGAAGCTTCCTGTATTCCCATTACACGGCTGGTTACCCGATGCGCATGCGCAAGCACCAACAGCAGGTTCTGTTGACCTTGCAGGAATTCTAATCAAAACTGCGGCTTATGGTTTATTACGTTTCGTGATTCCATTCTTCCCAGCAGCATCTGCTCAGTTTGCAGATATCGCGATTATTCTTGGTTTGATCGGTATTTTCTACGGTGCAGTGTGTGCATTCCAACAAACAGATATGAAACGTCTGCTTGCGTACACATCTATTTCGCACATGGGCTTTGTTTTACTTGCACTTTATGCAGGTAATATTCTGACTTTCCAAGGCTTGATGATCATGATGCTTGCACATGGTTTATCTTCTGCTGCATTGTTCATTATGTGTGGTCAAGTTTACGAACGTTTGCACACACGTGATTTACGCTTGATGGGTGGTATTCGTGGTCAGTTCCAATATTTGCCATTCTTCTTGATGTTCTTTGTATCGGCACTTGTCGGTATTCCAGGACTAGGAAACTTTATTGGTGAATTCCTGATCTTGATGGGTTCATTTGGTAAATTCCCACTCTTTACAATTCTTGCCGCGGTGAGTTTGGTCTTTGCAGGTCTTTACGGTCTTATTCTCATCCACAAAGCTTTATTTGGTACGCCAAATGAAGAGCAGAAACAACATTATGCATCGCCTTTGAAAGATCTCAATGCACGTGAAATTGGTCTTCTTCTTGTTTGTGCGATTGGTTTGATTTGGTTGGGTCTGTACCCGCAAACGTTCCTTGATGTTTCAAATTCGAGCATGGCTTGGTTAGCAAATAGTTTTACGCCAACTCAAGATGTTGCTGATGCCGTTCAGCAAATTGCAACTCAACAAAATGTGGAGATCCAATAAGTCATGAACTTCACACTCTCTTTTTCCGACTTAATGCCTTTAGCACCAGTGATGATTGTGGCTTTGACCGCAATTGTCGTGATGATTCTAATTGCAATTAAACGAAACCATAATTTAATTGCAACAGTTTCAGTAATTGGTTTAAACCTTGCATTGCTCAATATCTTATTTACGCTTTTTGGTAAAGGATATGAACCTGCAACGGTGATGGGCATGTTTATGGTTGATCCATTTACATTGTTCTATCAAATTATTATTTTGATTGCTGCGCTTGCGTGTTTCACACTTTCTCATGCGTACATTGAAAATTATAAAGACAACCGTGAAGAATTGTACCTTTTGATGCTAATTTCAGTGTCAGGTGCAATGCTTATGGTTGCAAGCACACACTTCGCATCATTCTTTATTAGCCTTGAGTTAATGTCGATTCCTGTTTACGGTCTATTGGCATATACGTATCAACGTAGTAAATCGCTTGAAGCAGGGATTAAATACCTTGTTCTTTCAGCGACTGCTTCTGCAATGTTATTGATGGGTATGGCGTATGTGTATGCAACAGTAGGTTCATTATCATTTGCAGGTCAAGTTGATGAATTATTCTGGACATTGACGAAGACACAAAATCCAGAAGTGATGACTGCGTTACAAACGTATCTTGGTCAATATCACCAACTGATTGAATCTCCACTTGCGATTATTGGTTTGGGTCTAATCATTGCGGCAGTTGCGTTTAAATTGTCACTTGCACCATTCCATAAATGGACACCAGACGTTTATGCAGGTGCGCCTGCACCAATCGCAACATTCCTTGCAACGGTTTCTAAAGTTGCAATGATTGGTTTGTTGGTTCGTTACTTGTTGTCTTCAGGTGTGATTGGTATTGAATCAATCAAAACTGTAATTGTTGTCATTGCTGTTCTTTCGATTCTTGCAGGTAACTTACTTGCAGTGCGTCAAGTGAACTTGAAACGTATTCTTGCGTATTCATCAATTGCACACTTTGGTTACTTGTTATTGGGTCTTGTGAGTGCATCATTCCTCAGCCTAACATCAGTGGGTACTTATGTATTTACTTATGTGATTACCACCATTGGTGCGTTTGGTGTTGTGGCGTTGATGTCTAGCCCATACAACAATGTAGATGAAGCCGAATCACTTGCTGATTACCGTGGTTTGTTCTGGCGTCGTCCTGTATTGACTGCAACATTGACTGTAATGATGTTGTCACTTGCAGGTATTCCGTTGACAGCAGGCTTCATTGGTAAGTTCATGTTGGTGATGACAGTTGTGTCTCAACAACATTGGTTCTATGCGGCAATGATCGTGATTGGTAGTGGTATTGGTTTGTACTATTACTTACGTGTGATGGTTGTTCTATATATGACACCGCCTGAGACTCCTCGTATTGATGCAGATAAGCATTGGGGACAAAAAGCGGGTGGTATTATGGTACTTCTTGCTGCATTGCTTGTAATCGTTGTAGGTGTTTACCCAGATCCGATTATTGCTTTGGCGAATCAAGCTCAAATGCTTGCACCATTACATTTAGTACTTCAGTAATCCAAAAAAACGATAGCTGTTAACAAAAAAAGCCCTCATTCATTGAGGGCTTTTCTTATTTCTTATATAAAAAACATTTATACTATCCATATTATATTGTTCGCTTTTTAGGTGTTCTCCCGTGTCTATCCAAGAAATTCGCCATCCACTTATCCGCCATAAATTAGGTTTATTACGCCGTGCGGAAATCAGTACTAAAAACTTTCGTGAGCTTGCACAAGAAGTCACTATGTTGCTTACTTATGAAGCAACTAAAGACTTACCAATGGTTGACCATGAAATTGATGGTTGGAATGGTAAAGTGACTGTAGATCGGATTGCGGGTAAAAAAATTACAGTTGTGCCAATTTTACGTGCAGGTATTGGTATGCTTGATGGCTTCTTAAGCCTTATTCCAAGTGCAAAAGTATCTGTACTCGGTTTAGAGCGTGACGAAGAAACTTTAGAAGCACGAACTTATTATAAAAAATTAGTTCCTGATGTACAAAATCGTATTGCCATGATTATTGATCCAATGTTGGCAACAGGTTCATCACTTGTTGCTGCAATTGATGCATTGAAAGCAAGTGGTTGTAAAGACATCCGTGTGATGGTTCTTGTTGCTGCACCTGAAGGCATTAAACGTGTTGAAGATGCGCATCCTGATGTTACGATTTTCACCGCTTCTATTGATGATGGTTTAAATGAAAATGGCTATATCGTTCCTGGTTTAGGCGATGCAGGCGATAAAATTTTTGGTAGTGTTCAAAAAGATTAAAATTGAGTATTATAAAGAGGAGGTTAATAACCTCCTTTTTTATTTTAATTATAATAAAATGAGTACTTCATTATGTTCTATAAGGGGTTGGTCACAATTTATGACAAAGTAACCAAAAAGGGCCACATTGTATTATTAGACAATGAACAAGAGCTTATTTTTGCTAGTGCAGACTTTCCAAATTCAAATATTGCTCCTCATATTGGTGAACGAATTAAGTGTTCTATTATAGAAAAAAATGGTGTGCTACACGCAAATCTGATTGTCCGATTAGATTATAAAAATGCAGCTTATACGCAAGAAATAGAAGTGAAAAAGAATAGTTTTGATATTGTTCGTCAGTCTATGACACCACTTGTAACGCTTGCAGCAGATGGTATTCAAATCAACAAACAAGCCGATTTACAAAATAGCACTGAACAACACTTGCCTAGAGTAGAGTTAAACATCAACGCTGTGGAATCTGTGGAATCTGTGGAATCTGTGGAATCTGTGGAATCTGTGGAATCTG